>JAOZUU010000148.1:0-2294 GCA_029938515.1 Desulfobacterales bacterium
CTGGCCGTCGGGCTCCAGTTTGCCATTTATGTCTTTCAAATTGATGGTCGGATGGATATCACGGTTCAAAGGCCGCCGGGGGTGGAAGGATTTTTACCCATTGGAGCACTCATGGGCTGGAAGCTTTTTTTTACGACCGGGACCTGGGACCCGGTGCATCCGGCCGCCATGGTGATCCTGGGGTTTGCCGCCCTGATTTCTTTCGGTTTGCGAAAATCGTTTTGCGGATGGATCTGCCCGGTGGGGACACTTTCGGAATGGCTGTGGAAACTGGGCCGGTGTCTTTTGAGCCGGAACTTCTGTTTGCCCGTCTGGTTTGATTATCTGTTGCGGTCTGTTAAATATATTCTCCTGGCTTTTTTCGTCTGGGTGATATTCAAAATGGACCGGACGGCCATCGAGGCCTTTCTTCACAGCCCGTATTACAAAATATCCGATGTGAAAATGCTGCATTTTTTCACCCGGATGACCGCTTTATCAGCCGGCGTGCTTTTTTTCATTACCCTGGCATCGGTGTTTATCCAGAATTTCTGGTGCCGCTACCTGTGTCCTTATGGGGCCTTGATGGGGCTTCTGGCTTTTTTCGGCCCCACCCGTATCCGCCGTAATACCAATAACTGCATCAATTGCGGAAAATGCGCAAAACAGTGTCCCTACCACCTGCCGGTGGATCAAAAGCCGCGGATATTCAGCCCCGAATGCAACGGATGCATGGACTGCACCCGGGTATGTCCGGTAGCCAATACCCTGGAATTAAAAACGTATGGCATCTGGCAAACCGTCTGGTCCACTGTCTCCCTGGCCGTGATTATTCTTGGACTGTTTGTCGGATCGGTCTATTTAGCGCGGGCCACCGGCCATTGGCAGGGGAAGGTCAAAGATACAGAGTTTCACCAATTGCTGAAACAAATCGATGCTCCGGAGATGACCCATCCCGGCATGCAAATGAAATCGAATTAATTCCTAACCTGGATAAACTAAAAAATAGCCACAAAGGCACCAAGGCACAAACAATTAAAGTTTAATAATAATTATCCTTTGTGTCTTGGCGCCTTTGTGGCGAAAATATTTTATTAGATAAACCTTCGCAAACAGGATGGGATTTGAATCAATAGGTACTAAATTGGGCAAAAAGGGGCGTTTTCCAAAAGACTCAGATTCGACCGAACCCTTAGGCATGACCTCAGGTGGATCCGGTTGAATCGGTGCAGTGGTGCGAGTGAATGACGGGGTTGGGTGAAAAACGTTTTAAAAAACCACCCAATAGCGGTTTAACGGATAAGGCCAAGAGCACAAGGGTGGCGGTATTTTTAATCCAGGCGGGAACGACTTCGCCGGCCGCGCCGGCGACGGCCTGGATGGAAATACCGGCAATTGAATAAACCTGATCCAGTGCCAGTCCGAGTACCACCGACATAACGGCGATGGCGGTTAGATAAATGATTGTGGCCCGCCGACCGAGGACACCGGTCAGTACCGTCAGGGAAGTGATATTGGTGGCCGGCCCGGCCAGCAAAAAAACCAGAGCTGCCCCGGGACTGACCCCTTTTAAAATCAGGGCAGCCGCAATGGGGGTGGAGGCCGTGGCGCAAATATACAATGGAATCCCGATGGCAAGCATGAGCAGCATGGCCGGAAGGCCGGATCCCAGGTAGCGTTCGAAAAATGCATCCGGGACAGAGGCGCTGATCACACCGGCCAGCAGCAGCCCCAGGAAAAACCAGCGGGCCAGGTCACCCCAGATTTCCACGGCGGCATAAACGAACCCGGATCGAATCTTTTCCATCATGCCGTGGTGATTTTTGTGGATATCGGGCGGGCAGTCGATGCCATCGCAGCACCCGTCGACCGGGCAGGACAGGTCCGGCGTAATCGCGGCCTTTCGGGATCCGGGGAACAGGTTTTCGGTGATGCCGGCCACCGTGGCCGTTATAAAAGCCGCCACCGGCCGTGCCACGGTCATCAACGGATCGAGGAGGGCATAGGTGATGGCCATGGAATCCACGCCCGATTCGGGGGTGGAGATTAAAAAAGCCGTGGTGGCACCGTTATTGGCCCCCTGTTTTTTCAACGAAGCGGCGGCCGGCAGCACGCCGCAGGAGCATAAGGGGATGGGGATACCCAAAAGGGCGGACTTAAACACCGAGCTGAAACGTCCCTGCCCGAGATGTTTTGCCACCATGCCGGGGCTTAAAAACATGTGGAGCCAGCCACTCACCAGCAGTCCGAAAAGCATGTATAGCGCTGATTCGGTGAGCAGATGCCAGGCTTCGAGGAGTATGTTGAGAAATAGA
>JAOZUU010000148.1:2394-6997 GCA_029938515.1 Desulfobacterales bacterium
GCCTGCACATGGTCATCATCCAGGGAATAATAAAGGATCTGGCCCTCCCGTCGGTTTTTCACCAGGGCCTGATCCCGTAACCGCCTGAGATGATGAGAGATCGCCGATTCGGTCATTCCCAGGAATGCCGCCAGGTCACAGACACACATCTCCCCGTCGCGCAGCGCCGTGACAATTCCAAGTCGGGTGGGATCGCCCAGGACCTTGAAAATGGCGGCCAGCCTGCCGGTCTCTTTATCGGACAGTTTGGCACGACGCGCCTCGCGGACGCGGTTGAGATGAATGTGCCGGACATGGCATAGATCATCTTCAGTACAGGTTTCGGGGATGGAAAGCATCGATTATCCTTTAGTATATGAGCAGTTGTTCATATACTAAAATAAAAATGGAAATTGTCAAGGGAAAATTTGATGGTTTCATTAGAAACAGGCATCAGTCTGTAATATATTTGTAGCAGAACGATGTGCTTACTATACAATTATCTTCCATGGCTGTAACGACGTTTCTAATGTCAAGATTCAATCATTCTCGGGGAATGGGAGAAAAGCCTTCGCCTTTACCTGCCTGCGCCGAAGCTTTGGCAGGCAGGGGCGAAGACTTTGGTTTGATTATTTATGACCC
Source organism: Desulfobacterales bacterium (assembly GCA_029938515.1). Lineage (GTDB taxonomy): Bacteria > Desulfobacterota > Desulfobacteria > Desulfobacterales > QNYZ01 > QNYZ01. The sequence continues at coordinate 3,016 of JAOZUU010000148.1, forward strand.
AAAGCTTGGTTCTCTGGGCCAGGATTCTTTACTCGGCTGACTCAGCCGAATAAAATGTTCATCACTTCGTGGAATATACTAATTTATCAATATATACCGTGAGTTGTGTGCCAGGGTTATTCTACAGCTTGGCACTGCAATATTTACAATATACTGCATCGCGATCATGTCCCTGGGCGCTGCAGTCGGGGCAGGCCTGACCAGTGGCCTTATCATGCATGGCATGGGTCAATTCAACGGTGACAATACCGGTGGGAACGGCAAGGATACTGTAACCGAGAATCATTACAAAGGCCGCCAGTATTTGTCCCAGGTCGGTTTTCGGGGAAATATCGCCATAACCGACGGTGGTCAGCGTGACGATTGCCCAGTAGATGCTTCGGGGGATGCTGGTAAATCCGTTTTTTTCACCTTCCACGATGTAAATGATCGAGCCGAAGATAATGACCAGTGTCAGGACCGCAAAGAGGAAAACAACAATTTTATGGCGACTGGCCCGCATGGCGGCCAGCAACTGATTGGCCTCGCTCATATAGCGCAACAATTTCAATACCCGGAATGTCCTGAGAAGCCGGATGATCCGGATGACCAGTAAAAACTTGCTGTGCGGGATAATCAGGCTGATATAGGTGGGAATAATGGCCAGAAGGTCGATGATCCCCCAGAAGCTGGTGGCATATTTGACCGGTTTTCCGATAGAAATGAGTCGCAGCACATACTCGACGGTGAACAGCAGGGTGAAGCCCCATTCCAGAATATACAATAGCCGTCCCCAGTTTGCATGGATGGAGTTCACGCTGTCGAGCATGACTACGATGACACTGACGATGATGCTGACGATCAAAAGAATATCGAACCATCGACCGGCAAAGGTATCGGTTTCAAAAATCGTTTCATAAAGCCATTGACGCCATGAAGTCGAGGTCGTGGGGGGGCTTTGAACGTCAGTCATGTGAAAAATCTCCCGATTACAATTGATGCAATAATATAGCACACTTGACACCCTGGATTCAACGTGTACGTACGCACGGTCGCCTGAACTTACGGGAGTGCCAAGCCTGCTTGATTCAGAGTTTTGGGTGGCGGCGGCAATGTTTAAAATTGACAACAACCGATGAATCATGTATCATATTTGTACGATAAAATCATGGTCGCAAGAAAGGAGGAAAGGCGTATGAGAGTACAGTTTAATAAAATCGCATGTATGACGGATATGTCGGATTTCTCCAATAGTACGCTGGCATATGGGGCGGAACTGGCCCGGGCATTCGATGCCCAATTATATGCCTGCCATGTTATCAGCCTGCCATCCATGGCGACTTACTACGGGTATACCGGCGATGAAAGATCCGGAGAGGCGACCAGGAAAATTATTGACCAGGTCACGGATACGTTTACTAAATTGCTGGGAGAATCATCCGTGACCTGGGAACCTTTGATCACTATCGGTCACATCTCCGATGAAATCGCCCGGCTGACCCGGGAGAGGGATGTGAACCTGGTCATTACTGCCACCCACGGCCGGTCCGGTCTCAAGCGCCTCCTGCTTGGATCGGTTACCGAGCGATTGATGCGTATCCTGCCCTGTCCATTATTGATTATCGGTGGACCGGAGGAGAAAATCATGCAGCCGGCCGAAGGTCAGTTGAAGTTTGCCCGGATTCTGGTCGGGTGCGATTTTTCGCCGGATTCCGAGACTGCTTTCCAATATGGCTTAAGTCTCGCCCAGGAATTTCAAGCCGAATTGCACCTGGTGCATGTTATCGAGCCACCGGTCTATGTTGACCTTGATATGCCGGGGTCTGCTATCAATACCGAGCATATGGAGACTTTAAGAGATCGGCTGAATGAAAAATTATCATCATTGGTGCCGACAGAAGCATGTCATTGGTGCAAGCCCCTGATATCGCTGCTCGAGGGACTACCCTACGAAGTGTTGACCCATTACGCCGAGCGTCACGGGATCGACCTGGTCGTTTTGGGTGCTCGCGGCCATAGTCTGGTGGAAAAACTGTTCATCGGTTCCACCACGGACCGGGTCGTCCGGCGAACGCCTTGTCCGGTTCTGTCGGTTCGCCAGATTGTCGAAACGACCTGAAAGTGGTTTTAAATTGCATCTCAGGCCCAATTTCGGTGTTGGTCCGTTGAGCTTAATCCTCGAAATATTATTATATTCCTCCGGTTAAATCCAACGGTCCGTCTTGACCTTGAACCTGATCCACAATTTTGAAACCACTTTTAATCAAATGGAGTTGAAACGGGCATGCCGCCATTATATAATTGTTGTCCGGATTGGATAATAAAGGAGGACCGTAATGAGTGTTAAAATCGTGATCAAGAGGTATGTGCCGGCCGATCAAGCTGAGGAACTGACGCCCCTGCTCAGAGACCTGAGGGCATTGGCCACCAAGGAAGCGGCCTATGTCTGCGGAGAAACCCTCAAACGGGTGGACGGCCGGGGCGAATACCTGGTGATCAGCACTTGGCGGTCTCTTGACGACTGGAATCAATGGATCAACAATGACCAGCGTAAAGCCATTCAGGCCAAGATCGACACGCTCCTGGGTGAACCGACGGAGTATGCTGTCTACCAGAACGACTAAAGGCGAGATTTTTGAAATCGGTTGATCACCTGAATATAAAGGAAGCCGATACCAGGACCACTGCTATCAGGAGGCAGCCGTACTGAGCGGGTTTTTCGGGCGGCCCTTTCCGGGTGGCGGTGAAAACGAGACCGATCGGAAAGCCCGTTATAAATCCGAAAAAATGAGCGGTCAGATCGGTGTTTGCACTCGATCCCATCAAACCGAGAAGCGCCAGGCCGCCCCCCAGGGGAATCCAGGCTTTAAAGCGTTGGTCGGGACTCTGCCATTTGGTGATGAATTGATGGGCCGCCGCAATGCCGACGGCACCGAAAACGGCCGTGGACGCACCGATGGAGTGATGGCCGGTTTTGAATAAAAGGGCATTCAGCAGGTTTCCCGCCATCCCCGCAACGAGTATCATCAATCCACCGGCACCGAATCCTGCCGTACTGCAGACCGCCGTGGCAAACAAGGCGATGCCGGCCATGTTCCCTGCCAGGTGAAGCCCGTCGGCATGGAGCAGTAATGCGGTCGCAATGCGGTACAATTCCCCGTTTAGAATTTGTTCGGACGAAGCCCCGTAGACTCGCCGCCAGGCTGTCACCTGTCCGCCGGCCATGACGGCTATATGGATCGCCATCAGGAACAACGCCATCCAGACGCCCGCCAACGTACGGGTCACCGGCCAGATGGAAGAATGGGGCGATTTGCCGATAGTATTATTTTCAGACAGATAAGCCGCAATGGCGGCAACGGCTCCGGTTTCAACCTGTTCCGGTACCCAGATCTGCCATCCTTCCGAAGTCCGCACCGTCCGGTATTCCATGTCCGCCGATGATAATACCAGTCCGAATGTGTCAACCTGGTGGCGGGTCAGCCCTTCATGGACCTTGGCCATCCGGCCAGGGGAGATGGTTTCTGGTGGCGGTATCATGGATTTTTTCGAACAGATCCTGAAAATCTTCAACATTGAAGCAATACTGCATGGTCAGAAATTGCTTGCGGAAATCGGTCACTGCCTGCTTAACATCTTTTTTTTGTAAGATCACATCGTTCATTAATTCGGCCAGTCGCTGAAAATCAGATTCGACCATGCCGAAACGTGTCATCTCGGCCACGCCCATGCGCAGCGAGCCGGAAGCGGTAAAGCCCTCTTCCACCGGCGAGGCCTGATAGTTGAGAATGATGATGTTGTCTTCCAGGAGTCGGGCAATTTCCGGTCCCTGGGCGTAGCCCACATTGACGATGACCTGACGCTGATAGTCATCTTTAAAATGGTTCATACTCCGGCCCATGATGATGAGTTCGGGCCGGTGTTCATCGATTAATGCCCGGCAGGCGTCCAGATCCACCTGGTACGGATTTTCGGGGATGACCGGAAAATTCACCACGGCCGG
>JAOZUU010000149.1 GCA_029938515.1 Desulfobacterales bacterium
CGCAAGAAGGACCTGGACCTGCTCACCCGCCTGGCCGGACGCCATCGCAGCCTGATGGCCTTTATCGAAACTTACACCCTCGACCCCATCTCCACGACCGAATCCGAACGCCTGGAAGAAGACGACCTTGTCACTTTGACCACTGCCCATAGCGCCAAAGGGACCGAATCGACGGTTTGTTACCTGATTCGGGTTGAACCGGGGATGTATCCCCATATTCGCAGCCTGGGGGTGCAGGATCAGGAAGAGGAAGAACGGCGGACCCTTTACGTGGCCATGACCCGGGCCCGGGATGAACTGATCATTACCCGGACGTACCGGCCGTATGGACCGGTGCAAATGCCTTTTTCCGCCAGGGGCGCCCACAGCCCGGGCGAAACCGTCTACTTTTTACAAACCCTGCCGAAAAAACTGGTCGACACGGATTTTATAGATCCGGATTCTACCGGATTCGATGACTATGATCACATCACCCCCTGGCGGCGTAATGGGGAAGGGGTACCTTTTTAGCTGCTTTAGATTCAAGATTCACTCCCACCCGAAACGATCGCAGCCCCTGCACACCGGGCAAATCTTCCACTTCCAGCTTTTCCAGTTCTTCGGTCAGATATCCCTCCAACTGGAGAAAATGGATATGATGGCCGATCTCCTCGGCTTCATCGGAATTGGAATAGATGACGGCGATTTTCCCCGGTTGGGTCAACCGCTCCCCCGTTCCTCGGACCACGGCCTTATCCACGCGGGATTTGATGATGGCGTGCCGAATATCGTAAGCCCCGTCCACACTGAAGCGCTTTTCATCGAAGCGAAACCGAATGGACAGGGGGGCATTCTGAACCAGGATCAACTGGCCGATATCCAGTGGCACCTTGAGGGAAGATTTCAGCTCTTCCGTCCGCCTGGCCATGCCGCAGGCAACTTTAAGCTGCCAGAGCCGCAAGTTCCTGAGATAGAGCTCGTGAAATTCACCATTCTCAGCGAGTGAAGCCCCCAGGTACATGAGATAATCCACCCCATCGGTTTCGTGCCGTTCGAAGTAATGGGGGAAAATCGCCTGGGCTTCAGCCTCTTTCCGATCCAGGTAGGCCGCCAAATTTTGGCCGAGCAGGGAGAAACTCTCCTCAAAATCCCTGCGGAGCCGATAAACCGTCCCCATCTCACGATCCACGGTCGCCTGATACAATTCAAGCGCCCGGTCTGTTTTCAGTCCAAACCCCTTTAACTGAGGAAAAAGAGACTCCACTTCATCACGAAGAAATTTAACCACCGATAGTTCATCGCCGGCCTGCAGTCCCTTTTGAATTTTATCGATATATGTCCCGATGCGACCCTTCAGTTCCTCAAGAATCGGCAGAGAATGCGCTTCCGAAGCAAACCGAATCACATCGAATCCCATCTGCAGGTGTTTGGCTAAATCTTTCTGGATGGCCCGATTGCGTTCATCGCTGGAACCGCGAATGTCGGAAGACCCGTAGAGTGGATATACATTTTTAAAGGCAATCGGTTCGATTTCCGATGCCGGGTCTTTGCGTAAATTTTCCAGATACCGTATCGCCGCTTTGCGAAACCGCCATTCCACCGAAGGGTGGATCGCGGTGCAGTTTTCCTTAATCACTTTTTGCACTTGACTATGAAGGTCATCCAGTGCCTTCTTAATGGCAATGGAAAATATCGGGATGATCTGCTCCATCAGCAAGGCATCCATCGGCCCGAGTTCTCCTGGTATAGGCGTACCCAGATCCAGTGTACCGATACATTCATCTTTATAGATTAGGGGTCCAATCAGGCAGGATCGAATGCCATGATTCACAATATCTTTTTCCAGATTCCCGGCGGAAATATCTTTTGACATATCGGCAACTCGAACGATTTCTCTGTTTTGGACGGCCTTTTCGAATGCACTGCCTTTAAACTTGGAAGCCGGTATATGATGAGAATCGGCAAAGATACAGCTATGGACCATATCGCATCCCGAGTTGAGCAAAAGCACCTGATCATCCTGAAGGGCCGCCAGGGTGGCCACCAGATCGGGACGTCGAAAAAGGGTGCGGATATTCTGCTGGATTGTTAAAAACCCGCTCTGGGAAACAATCGAATCCTGATCGATAAGATCACGCTGCAGAGCGGAGATCATCTCGGATTCCGTTAGGTCCACGGCCCGAAGAACGGTAAATCCCCGCAACTCGAAATCCTCGGGGGGAAGTAATTCCCGCAATACCTCTGGTTCGGTCAGGTGCTCCTGAATCCAGTCCCGCTCTTCATCAGACAGCGCCTTAGGCGCCTTGCGGGCATGGATCTCCGCAAACCGATAATCCAATTCGATCTTGAAATGGCGGTCCAGACCGGTCTTCGGATCCTTGATAATCCGGATGACAGGATAATCAAACCGTTGCCGGACTCCGTAAAGTTGCTCCAGAATAAACAGATACGCCCGGATAACCCGTCCCCGATAAAATTGTTCCTCGCCCACACTGATCCTTCCCTTAAGGAACCCCCTTTCATCAAGAAAGAGTCGTCGAAACCGGGGAGAAGCGAAGAATGGCTCAGTTGAGAAGGGGGTGACCGCCCCGACGGTATCGGTATCCCATGAAAGGGGCGAAAAAACCGTGCTCATCAGTCGGTTGACCAGGTCAGCATGGTCTTTAAGCAGATGGGCATCCTTGATCGGGCCCCGCAGGTCCCCGGCTTCGCGAAGAAGGCTTTTAAGCCCCTTGCCCTGATAATTCATGGTCTTATCAAGATTCTTGGCCTGTTTATTTATATAGGCTAAAAGTGGATCAAAACTCAGCACGCTTTGAAAAGGAAAATCGTTAATAATATTATTCATGATGGTATCCCTGTTAAAATTTACCTGAATCGGCCGGCCCAATTGAAATACCGGCCGAACCTCACAACTTGAGAGTTCAAAGTTCTCGTAGCATATTGAAATAATTAAACCACAACCTATTCCCCTTGAGGGGGGCCGGAGGGGGGCGTTTTTGGTTGTATTTCTATGAGTTAAATCCCCCTTAATCCCCCTTCAAAGGGGGACTGTAAAGAAATTTGGGCTATCGAGTTCACAAGAATATAATCATGAAATGGAATAAAGCTACTAATACCCAGCCCGGCGAAGCCGGAACCAAATTGTTCATTTAAAATGAGATACTCTCGATGACGGCATAAACCGCTTGAGACGCTCGTTCAAAAGCGAGTGGCAGGTTCCAGGCATCTTTGTCACGACGGCCGACACAGTTGCTCGCCGACCGAATTTCTAAAAAAGGGATGCCGTAACGGATACACACATGGGCGGCGGCAACCCCCTCCATATTCTCCATGAGCGCATCGTATTCCTCGTGTAATCGTTTGGCTCGGGCGTCCGTGGCCGTGACCGTAACCACGGTGACAAACGGTCCCACGCCGATTTTGACGGAATCGTCAGGCATCGTTTCTTTTATTGCAACGTGGGCCATGTCAACCAGACCCGGGTCGATTGGATAGGTATTTCTAACGCGCAGTGCCCCTTTTTCCAGTATCGGGAAAGGAAGCGGCGAAACAATGGTATCCGCGCCCTGCACCTCCACCCCGAGCTGGGCATCGATTTCCTGGCTGGCAATACCGATATCACCCTGAAAAAGCCCCGCCTCTTCAAAAGCCCCGGCACAGCCGGTCTGAATAACGAGTGCCGGCCTTTCGGTTTCAATTACCGCGGTCAGGGCTTGGGCGGTGTTGATAAGTCCCGGCCCTGTTTCCAACAGACAGACGGTCTGGCCGGCCAGTCGGCCCCTGATTCTCAGCTTTCCACCCGTTCGGGTTTGGGATGAGACTTCCATCCGATCGCCGAGTCCATCCAGTTCTTCGGAAACGGCTGCGATGATGAGTATTTTATGGCCCATGATGTTACAGACTTTCAGATAAAGATCCTTGAAAAACGCCCCCTTTCACTCAATTCCTGCCTGCGCCAAGGCTTCAGCAGGCAGGTCGGCGCCTGTCTGCCGAAGCATCGGCGTAGGCAGGTCAGACTCAAAATTTATTCCTCGAAATATTCCATATATTCCTGCGGTTAAATTTTTCGTCTTCCCCCGCTCAAAGTCCGGGATCTACGACTTGAACTTGAAAGAAATTGAACATTTTTCAAAGGTCTTTTATAGGGGATATTTTACCACTTCTTGCCGCCCATCAGATGCATGTGCAAGTGAAAGACCCGCTGCCCGCCGCCGTATTCCACGTTAAATAACAATTTATACCCGTCCTCGGCGACATGTTGCCGCCGGGCCATCTCCTTACCGGTCATCAGCAATTCCGCCACAATGGCACGATCCTCATCAGTCAGATCATTGACACTGCGAATATGCCGTTTCGGAACGATCAGCAGGTGGACGGGTGCATGGGGATGGATGTCCTTGAAAACGACCACGTCCTCGGTTTCAAGCAAAAATTCAGTATCGGTATTTCCCTTGACGATATTGCAGAAAAGGCAATCTTTTTCCATTTAGCGGTTTTCCTCCCTCGGTTTATTTTGGCCGGACTGGTAACCGGTACAGGTTTCTGGCTTAGTGAAGGGTTCGCATGTTACTTAAAAAATAATTCATTGGCAACATTGATGATTTCGTAAAAAGATACGAAATCATATGTGCCTGAAATATTAATAGAACTGGATTCCAATTTGCAAAAGAATTGTCTATGTAAATCTGTGTGGGTCTGTGGCTAATCATTCGATTTCAGGGTAACTTTGGTATATCCTCCATTTTTCGCTTCGCCCTTGCCGGAAACCTTACAATTTGATAATTATCATTTATCCTGCCAATATGGTAAAGGAATCAAATTCGAGAAAGAGGATTTTTCATGCTACCGGATTATTTCCAGTTTTCCCTTCCCACCAAGGTAATTTACGGGATCGGGATAACGGACCAACTGGCCGATGCCGTCCAATCTTTTGGCAAAAAGAAAGCCATCCTGGTAACCGATAAAGTCTTGCGCAAAGCCGGCCCGGCCACCCGGGTACGCAATGGATTTTCCGATACCGGCATCCGTATTGCCTGTACGTTCGACAATGTGCCGCCCAATTCCACCATCGCTACGGTCAAACGATGTGCCGCCCTGGGAAAAAAACACAAATGCGGTCTGGTCATCGCCGTGGGGGGCGGCAGTGTCATCGATACTGCCAAGGTGGCCAACCTGCTGATGGTCAAAGGGGGAAAACCGGAAGATCACATGGGTGCCTATTTGCTTGATAAGAACGAAGCCCTGCTCCCCTCGATTTTTTTCCCCACCACGGCCGGGACCGGCTCGGAAGTCACCCGGGTGGCGGTCATCGCCGATCCTGATCATGATGTCAAACTCCCTTTCACCGAGGAACAATTTCTTCCGTCGCTGGCCGTCCTCGATCCGGAGTTGACGACTTCCATGCCGGGCAAGCTCACCGCGGCCACCGGTATGGATGCCTTGACCCATGCCATCGAAGCCTATGTGGACAAGGAATGGTCCCCAGCATCGGACGCATTGGCCCTGCATGCGGTTCACCTGATCTGCAATAATATCCTCAGGGTCTGTGCGCATCCGGAAGATCTCCCGGCCCGGGGGGCCATGCTGGTGGGGAGTTTCCTGGCGGGTGTAGCGTTTTCCCATTCCATGGTGGGCATGGTGCATGGAATCTCACATGCCCTCGGAGGCGTTTACCACATTCCCCACGGTCTGGCCAACGCTCTGGTCCTGCCGGAAGTAATGGCATACAACCTGCCCCATCGTCGGGAACGCTATGCCGACATCGCCGGCGCCATGGGGATCGCTTTCCCCCAGCTTATCGATGGCAGCCGCAGCCTGATCGCAAACAGCCGGCTGGGTATTTTTAACCAGATCCTTGCACCCGTGAATAACGTCCGCGACTGGATTGAAACCCAGTCCAATCGGGCCAGAGGCCTGGCCGCCAAAGCCGTGGATAACTTTGAATTTATCGATGATTGGGTCCGGAAACAGACGGCCGCGGCAGCCGTGGAGAAAATACGCACGCTAAACCGCCAACTGGCCTATTTAACGGGCATGCCCCTCAATCTGAAAGCAGCCGGTATCGATGACGACCTGGCCAGACTCGATCAGGTTGCCGATACCGCCATGGAAGACGGCGCCATGCTGTATAACCCGGTGGAACCGGAACGCGAAGCGGTGATCCGAATCGTTAAAAAATTATTCCGCCAGAAAATAAAACCGCTGCCGGTCACCGAAGATGACTTAAAACCCCCTCAAACCGATCGTCGTGATCAGCGCATGAAAAACGTTTTTAAAGACCAGCAGATGCTCTACGAGGTCCTGATGGGATTTTATGAAACGTTAAAAGATCATCCCGATGTCGGACCGGCCATCCATCAAACCGGGTTGTGCGTCCAGTTTGTTTACCGAAATCCGGACGGGGTCATTACCATTGATGCCAGCGGCGACAAACTGACCGTCGTCAAGGGTGAATTTGCGGGGCGCCCCGAGGTCACCATGACCATGGATGCCGATTTTGCCCACCGGTTCTGGCACGGCCGGGCCAACCTGATCTCGGCACTGACCCGGCGACAGGTACAGGCCAGGGGAAATATCCCCAAAACGCTGAAACTGCTGCCGGTTCTCAAGCCGGCCTATGACCTGTATCCGAAGTATTTACGCGAAAATGGACTTGAAAATCTGATTTTAGGGTCCCTAAAACGATGATTGATCATTGCTTTTTAATCTGGTATGATTAGTATTACTAAAGAATCATATACTTTGGAGGATTAAATCAAATGCCAATTCCCAGCCTCAAATTCGGCGAACTCGTTGCCCGGCTCCCCATTATCCAGGGTGGAATGGGTGTCGGCATTTCGCTTTCCGGTCTGGCCTCGGCCGTGGCCAATGAAGGCGGCGTGGGTGTGATTGCCACGGCCATGATCGGAATGAAAGATCCGCATCGATCCACGGACCCCGTCGGTGCCGACAACCGAATTCTATCCGATGAAATCCACAAAGCCCATGAAAAAATGACCGATGG
>JAOZUU010000150.1:0-2826 GCA_029938515.1 Desulfobacterales bacterium
TAATCGGGGGCAAATTGATGGGGCTCGGGACCAACGCCGTCCTGGGGCGAGGTGAATTTATCGTGGCCGAAGCCGACGAAAGCGACGGCTCCTTTCTCAAGTTTTCACCAACCCTGGCCGTGGTGACCAACATCGACCGGGAGCATCTTGATTTTTACCGGGATCTCGATGAGATCAAATCTGCATTTTTAACCTTTATCGATCGGATTCCGTTTTACGGGCTGGCCATCCTTTGCCTGGATAATGAAGCTGTTCAGAATCTGATTCCGCGAATTAAAAAGCGGTTCATCACTTATGGGCTGAGCAACCAGGCCGATCTCCAGGCTACGGATGTTCAATTCGAGGGGCTCAAGACCCGCTTCAACGTGAGCGGGCCCGATGGATCGTACGGCTCTATTTTGCTCAATCGAGCGGGCCGGCACAATGTTTTGAATGCCCTGGCCAGTGTTGCCGTCGGGCTGGAACTGGATATTCCTTTTGACCGTATCAAAAAGGCCCTTGAAGCGGTCCCCGGCGTGGGGCGTCGCCTGGAAATCAAGGGCGAAGTCGATGGCATAACAATTGTGGATGACTACGGCCATCATCCTTCGGAGATCCGGACGACCCTGGCGGCGATTCGAACCAGTTGGCCCGGCCGGCGGATTGTGGTGGTGTTTCAACCCCATCGATACACCCGTACCCGCGCCCTTTTCGATGAATTTGCGCGGTCTTTTTATCAATCGGATGTGTTGATCGTGTTGCCCATTTACGCGGCCAGCGAAGAACCGATCGAAGGCGTGACGGGGAAAAGTCTGTACGAGGAGATCCGGCGCCACGCGCATAAAGATGTCCGCTATGCCATGAATAAAAAAGGGGCGATCCGGTTTTTAATCGACACGGCGACCCGGGATGACCTGATCCTGACCCTGGGCGCCGGCGATGTCTACCGGGTCGGCGAAATGCTGGTGGAAAGGTTGTCCCAATGATGAGCGCCGCCGTATCGTGTGATCCGCGGAAAGCCGCCACCGGTCTGAGTGTCGAAGAAAGGGACTGGATGGCTTCTATTGCGGGCGCCCGGGTTCAATTCGATGTGCCCATGGGGCGGCATACGACCCTGGCCGTGGGCGGCCCGGCCGATGCTCTGGCGATGCCCGCGGATATCAAAGTTTTGACCCTGCTGCTTTCCGGCGCCCGGCAGAGAGCCATTCCGTGGCTGATCATCGGCGGAGGGAGCAACCTGCTGGTGCGTGACGGTGGCATTCGGGGGATCGTCATCGCCTTGACACCTTATTTCAAAGGGATCACGATCATGGATCACGGCCCGGAAGATGTTCGGGTAACGGCTAAAGCCGGCACCCGGCTTCAAGCCCTGTGTCGATATGCGATTGAGAGAGGATTGGCGGGAATGACCTTCGCCCTGGGGATTCCCGGTTCGGTGGGGGGCGCGATTGCCATGAATGCCGGTACCGCCGACGACTGCATCGGAGATGTACTGGAAACCGTCACGATTCTATGGCCGACCGGACGGCTGCAACGGCTCGGTCGGGCTGATCTGGATTTCGGCTATCGCCGGCTCGCCTTGCCGACTCCGGAAATCGCAACGGGTCAACGTCAAGGGGTGATCATCGACGGTACATTTACGTTTTCGCGGACTGATTTCCGGCAACTTCGAATCAGTGCTCAGAAAAGAAAAGCAGAAAGGAAACAGCGCCAGCCCGTGGGCGTATCCAGCGCGGGGTGTTTTTTTAAGAATCCCCCTTCCGGGCCGTCCGCCGGTGAACTGATTGACAGGGCCGGCTTAAAAGGGAGGCGGGTGGGGGGAGCGGAAATTTCTTCCCGGCACGGCAATTTTATTATTAACCGGGGAAATGCCCGCGCGGCCGATATTCTGGCCCTGGCGGAAATAATCGAAACACGCGTCGCCGTAAAATTTGGCATCCGGCTGGAACCGGAAGTGATCATTGCGGGAGAATCGGATTATGCGTCGAAATCGGTTTAAGCGTCGTGGGGTGAAAAAACCGCAGCGTTTCAGAAGGTATATCATTAAGGGGGTGTGGATCGGCGCCGGCTTCCTGGGGCTGATTATGATGAGCTTTGCTTTGACGACCGGTCATGATTTTTTGACCCGGTGTCGCTATTTCAACGCCACGACGATTCAAGTCAATGGATTGATCCGTTTGACCGCATCCGAAGTCCTGAAGCAGGCCCATCTTGAAATGGGGGTAAATATCATGGCCGTCAATCTGCCGCTGACCCGGAAACGGCTGATGGCCCATCCCTGGATTGCCGACGCCGGCGTGAGGCGGCGACTGCCCGATGCCCTGGAATTGATTTTGATCGAACAGGTCCCCCTGGCGGTGGTTGATCTGGGAAGAAAGTTCGTGATCAACCAGCAGGGTGATATTTTTAAAAAGGCGGAATTTGTGGATTTAAAGAATTTTCCGATCATCAGCGGATTGTCCTATTCGGATTTGAACTTATCCGGCCGGCCGGCCGGATCCACGTTCAGTTCGGTTCTGGCGGTTTTGAAACTGGGGAATGAGCCCGGCAGTATCGTTCCCAATAACGTTCTGCGCAAGGTGCATGTCGATCGCGAAATCGGTTTGTCTCTTTTCGCTTTTAATCGACCGCTGGTTATCCGGCTGGGATACGCAAACTACTCGGCCAAATATGAAGCGCTGGCCCAGGTGTTGACCTACTTCAACACCCATCAGGCTGATTTGGAAATTGACTGGATTGATTTGAATGATCCGGAACGCGTTGTCATGAATCTCAAGGGTGAGTTAACCCGGAAGACAGACAAGGAGGTTTAACATGCAGGGGCGGGGAGAACTCATCGTTGGCCTG
>JAOZUU010000150.1:2926-6967 GCA_029938515.1 Desulfobacterales bacterium
AAGACAGACAAGGAGGTTTAACATGCAGGGGCGGGGAGAACTCATCGTTGGCCTGGATATTGGTACGACTAAGATTTGCTGCGTGGTTGGAGAGGTTTTGCCCGGCGAAGTCAACATCATCGGTATCGGCACCCATCCTTCGGTGGGTCTGCGCAAAGGCGTTGTCGTGAACATTGAATCCACCGTGGAATCGATCAAGAAGGCCGTTGATGAGGCTGAACAGATGGCCGGCTGCGAGGTTTCTTCCGTATATACCGGTATCGCCGGTGGACATATCACCGGGTTTAACAGCCGTGGGGTTGTTGCCGCCAAAGGGCGCGAAATCACCAAGGGAGATGTGGACCGGGTCATCGAGGCGGCCCGGGCCGTGGCCATTCCCATGGAACGGGAGGTTATCCACGTTCTGCCCCAGGAATATATTGTGGATGATCAGGGCAATATTCAAAATCCGGTGGGGATGTCCGGTGTCCGTCTCGAAGCTAAAATCCATATCGTTACCGGGGCGGTGACATCAGCCCGGAATATCGTCAATTGCGTCAACCGCGCCGGATTGGATGTCAGCGAAATCGTTCTGGAATCCCTGGCATCCGGCCGGGCCGTTCTGTCGGAAGAAGAAAAGGAACTGGGTACCGCCCTGATCGACATCGGCGGCGGCACCACCGATCTGGCCATTTTCAAGGGAAAAAATATTTTTCACACTTTTGTTTTAGGGTTGGGAGGCGATAATTTCACCAACGATATTGCCATCGGGTTGAGGGCGCCTATTGCCGATGCGGAAAGGATTAAGGAAAGATACGGTTGTTGTGTTTTGAGCCATATCGGTTCGGAAGAAACAATTGAAGTTCCGGGCCTGGGTGGGCGTTCTCCCCGCAAGCTGCCCCGCCAGATCCTGGGAGAAATCCTTGAACCGCGGATGGAAGAAATTTTTGTCCTTGTTCAACGAGAGATCGATAATCGTGAGCTTTCCCACTGCCTGAACGCCGGGGTGGTGCTCACCGGAGGCGGTTCCCTTATCGAAGGTACCAGCGAAATCGCCGAATCGGTGTTCAAGGTGCCGGCCCGAATCGGTAAGCCGACCGGCGTGACCGGACTGACCGACATAGTGAACAATCCGATGTACGCCACGGGGGTCGGCCTGGTAGTTTTCGGTGCCGGGCAGGAACGCAAAAAAGCGGGATTTGCGATTCGGGATAAAAATATTTTTAAAAAAGTGATGGCTCAGATGAAACGATGGTTTAAAGATGTAATTTGATATAGTAGGATCACCACAAACCAAGGGAGGTGGAAAATGATGTTTACGTATGTTGAAAATGATTCAGGGGCAAAAATCAAGGTGATTGGTGTGGGCGGCGCCGGCGGGAATGCGGTCAATAACATGATCGACTCAAATCTGGTAGGGGTTCAATTTGTCGCCGCAAATACCGACGCCCAGGCGCTGGAGGTGTCCAAGGCCACCACGAAAATCCAGCTCGGTGAACAGGTTACCGAAGGTCTCGGGGCCGGCGCGAATCCGCTGGTCGGCAGGGAAGCCGCCCTTGAAAACCATGAAGAGCTGACACGCCTGCTCGATGACAGCCACATGGTCTTTATCACCGCCGGTTTCGGCGGAGGGACCGGTACCGGGGCCGCACCGGTCGTGGCTGAGATCTGCAAGGAACTGGGTGCGCTGACCGTGGCGGTGATTTCCCGGCCGTTCTCATTTGAAGGTCGCAAACGGAATCAGATGGCCGAAACCGGCATCGAGGAATTGAAAAAAGTGGCCGACACGGTCATCACCATTCCCAATGACCGGTTAAGGGGACTTGCCCCCCGAAATGCGCGTCTGATAGACATGTTTAAAAAGGCCGATGAGATTTTACTTCATTCGGTTAAAGGGATCACCGATTTGATCATGATGCCCGGACTGGTGAACCTGGATTTCGCCGATATCAAAACCACCATGTCCAAGGCCGGCATGGCCATCATGGGGATCGGCATGTCCAGTGGTGAAAATCGGGCGATCGAGGCGGCCAACAAAGCGATTTCCCATCCGCTTCTGGAAGATATCTCAATCTCGGGTGCCAGGGGGGTGCTGGTGAATATCACCAGCAACAGCGATTTGACCATGGAAGAGATGGTCGAGGCTTCGGAGCGGATCCATGAGGAGGTCGGCAATGATGCCGAGATTATCTGGGGAACGGTGATCGACGATCAGGTCGGCGACGAGATGCGGGTGACCGTCATCGCCACCGGCATCGGTGGAAGTGAAGCGGCCGATGCCGATAAGGTTGAGGAAGCATACCGGCCCAGGGAGGTGGTAAAGGAATTTAAACCGCGCGGTAAAGTCAGGGATATCACTCCGGAAGACATGCACAGAGGGACCCGGCTGAACGGACAGGGCCAAATTGAACCGGAAGAAGTTATGGAACAGGATGTCGACGGGAAGATTCGCCGGCACTACGGCTTGGTAATCGATCAGGATGACCTTGAAATTCCGACTTTTTTAAGAAGGAGTGCCGATTAGCGCACCGGACGGTCCGGACACCGGGTTCGGGAGTGGTTGCGGGGCATATATGAAATTCAGGACCGGAAAGTATGCCCGCGGGAATCGTCCAGATGAAACCGGTGCCATTCGCAAGTCCTGGCGGGATCGTATCACTGTTGCCCTGGTATTTCCGAATACCTATCCCGTAGGTATCACCAGTCTCGGGTTTCAATCGGTATACCGGGTGTTAAACGAGATGGATTCGGTGGTATGTGAAAGGGCTTTCCTGCCGGAGCAAAACTTAAAAAACCCCGACCGGCCGCTTAAAACCAAGGAATCCGGGCGGACCCTGGCCGAGTTTGATATTGTCGCTTTTTCCGTATCGTTTGAAAATGACTACCTTCATGTCCTGACCATTCTTGATTTGGCGGGCATCCCCCTGCGATCGAAACATAGAAGGAACTTCCACCCCCTTGTGATCGCAGGCGGGGTGGCCTGCTGGTTGAATCCCGAACCCCTGGCCCCTTTTCTCGACCTGGTCCTCATCGGAGAGGCTGAAGCGCTTTTACCCCCGTTTATCCGGTCCTGTGCGAAAGGCAGCGAGCGATCGGCATTTCTTGAAACGATTGCCCCCGAAATACCCGGGGTCTATGTGCCCGCTCTTTACCAGGCAGTCTACCGCCCGGACGGTTCAATGGCCGCGATACACCATCCGGTTGATGTGCCGGCCACTGTTCGGCGAGTGATTGTTCCCGATTTAACCCATTCTGATACCTGCACCACGGTGGTATCCTCCCACACCGTTTTTGGCAGTCCCTTTCTCATTGAAATCGGCCGCGGATGTTCCCGGGGCTGTCGATTCTGCAGCGCCGGTTTTATTTATCGTCCGCCCCGGTTCCGGGATATTGCTTCGCTGGTTGATTGCCTGGAGAAGGGGAAAAATGTGACCGATCGGATCGGCCTGGTGGGGGCGGCGGTTTCCGACCTGCCCGGTCTCGAGTCATTATGCCGGCAGGCAACGGAGATGGGGATCTCCCTGGCGTTCAGTTCTCTTCGGGCCGATGCCCTCGGTAAAACACTCGTCCGGGCGCTGGCGGACAGCGGGGTGCAAACCGCCACGATTGCCCCGGATGCCGGTTCCGAGCGGATGCGGCGCGTGATCAACAAGGGCCTGTCGGAGGAAGATATTCTGAGCGGTACCGAAGCCCTGGTGGCCGCCGGCATCCCCAATCTGAAGCTCTATTTCATGGTGGGGTTGCCCCGGGAAACCGATGCGGATGTGGACGCTATCGTCGCGTTGACCGCGCGTATAAAAAAGGTATTCCTGCGGGAAAGCCGTCCACGGGGACGGATGGGAAACATCACCGTCAGCCTGAACTGTTTCGTTCCCAAGCCGTTCACCCCTTTTCAATGGGTGGCGATGGACGATCCGGCCCGCCTGAAAAAGAAAATCATGAGGGTCCGCAGGGGACTCGGTCGAATCCCCAATATTGTTTTTCGAAGTGAAAGTCCCCGCCAGGCTTATGTCCAGGCATTGCTGGCCAGGGGCGATCGGCGGGTCAGCGGCGCCCTGATCG
>JAOZUU010000151.1 GCA_029938515.1 Desulfobacterales bacterium
CAATCGATAAAGGGAAGGTGCGTCGGCAGTGCCGATTACGGGTTGGTATTTTTGAATGGATAAATCCACTTTTTCACGCGAGGATTGATGCAGGCGATCGACAAGATATTCCAAAGGTCTCGGATTAAGGGTCGCGGAATAAAATAAATCCATCCCGCCCAGGCGGGATGGATCTATTGATTTCCGAGGCCCTAAAGCAAAGACGGTCTTCGGCGCCGTCGTTTTGAGAAAAACCCGATGATATATCCCAATAACAGGACGCCGGCTCCACCTAGAAACCAGCGGATGCTCTGGTTCCAATCCAATCGGGCAATTTCCGCCTCAAGTTTTTCTACCCTGGCCGATTGCTCGGCAAGTTGTTTGGAGGTTTTGGCGTACTTTGTTTTTATATTCAAAAATTCTTTCGATTCTTTTTTTAACGTTTCATGTTCTATTTGGAGGTTATTCAATGAATGTTCGATGGCTGCAAAATTTGTTTGTAATTGTTCGTTTTCACTGGTCAGTCGGGCCACCTCCTTTAACGGTTCGGCGGATTGTTTCACCAGAGCCCGGTGTTTTTTTTGTAATTTTTCCAAAGTGATATTGCACGGTGGGGTGGCGGTGATAAATCGATTGAGCATATAGCCGACTTTGCCTCCATCAAGGCTGACCTTGGACCAGTTTTTACCCGGTTCGATGATCTCTATTTTATCTCCGGAAGATACCATGGCGATTACACGGTGGTCGGTTCCCGGACCCGTCCGGAGTGTTATTTCCATTGTTTCCTTGACGAAACGGGAGTCAGCCGCATGCGTTGACGTTAAATAAAAAATTAGAATGAATGATATTATCCACAGTCGCTTTAGCATCAGGTTCGCTCCATTTCATCTGGATCGATTATGAGTTGTGAGCTATGAACGGTATCGAGGTCCGTAGAGTACCGCAGTTAACCACACATTCTTTTTTAAATTTTCCCACTTGTCAATATTTTCTTTTTTATTCTCATTGTTTATGGTATCATCGCATGATAATAAAAACAGGTGGATATATTACACCCTGCTCAGATACCTATTTAAGGTGAAGGCTTATATGATTGCGTTTGATTTACAATGCGGAAATGGCCATACCTTCGAGGGATGGTTTGAAGATAATCAAGCCTATGCAGATCAGAAGAAAAAAGATCTGATCTCTTGCCCGATTTGTAATGATAATACGGTGACGAAGATATTATCGCCTTTTGCCATAAAATCATCGGGTTCATCCACAAGGGCCGGCGGTGAGCAGGAGCGACAACTTAGTGCACTCGCCAAAGTGAGTCAAGAGGTTGCCGAGTTTGTTGAAAAAAATTTTGATGATGTGGGCGCCAATTTTACCAAGGAGGCACTGAAAATTCACTACGGTGTGAAGGAGCCGAGGAATATTCGTGGCGTAAGCACTAAAAATGATGAAAAAATCATGAAATCCGAGGGCATTGAGTTTTTTAAAATTCCCCTTCCTTCTCTTCCTGATCAAGATTCCTAATTTTTGGTGGCATTATAAAAAAAATCCGGTCAGACCCAGGACCCCACTAATTACGGTTTTGTAATAGTAATTTCCCATTAATCTTTGTTCGGTCAGTCTGAGAATTAACTTTTTCAACCCCTCCAAGTGACACCATGCGTTTCGGCGCGCATGGCTTTTTTCAAATCGTGGCACGGGCGTTGACAAGCAGCAACCCTGCCCAGTCGTATCGGCGATCGTTTCTGTGCCGTACCGGTTCTTCTTTTAACAGGAGACCCGGCTGATTCCACTCAATTTTTAATTCCGGCAGTGATTTTATCCGGGTTGCGTCTGGTAACAAAATGATAGCTTGTCTGATTCTGCCCACTTTTTTTTCAGAAATATCTTTCTGTGGCATCGCTTTTGCAAGATTTACCCGACAAAGAGGATTTTTAATGGAGCCATCAAACCGGTTAAGGTTTTATCAGCCTTTGGCCGCCTGACATGAAAATGTCCGGATAGGAGACAGAGCCAACACATGAATTCTTTTCAAGTCTTATCAACCAGAGTTGGATCCGATGGATGGATGGATATGAACATATTAATGCCTTACGGCGTCGTATCCATCGAGTTTCACTTGGATGATGAATCGGTCCCCGCGTTTAAAGTTTCGGACTGTTTGCGCCTTGATAGAAGTGTCATACCGGAAAATACGGATATGCCCTATAAAAAATTAATAAAATCATTACTGGTCCTTGCCGAAATTCTGGCAGGGAGGGATTGCTGGGGAAAAGTTGAGCCCTTTGAGTTGGTTTATAAGAACAAATTCAATGACAAGTCCTTCAGGATAATAGCAAATTAAACTGAAAACGGGAGGGTGTTGATTACCCCTTTTCTATATTCATTGCACTGCCCAACCGGATAGCGCGATAAGAGAGTAGGATTCGTATGAGTCAGGATAAATTATCCGGCGATCTCAGTTTTCTTGAATTGGGTGAATTATTACAATTATTAGGGACAATTGGTCAAAGTGGGGTCCTGCATTTGAGCAGCCCCTGGTCAAGTACAAAAGGCCGTATTGATATCATCAAAGGTGCGCCGGTTGATGCGTCGGATGGCCAAAAAGCCGGGATTGATGCTCTTTACGACCTGTTTGGATGGAAAGACGGTGGTTTCAACTTTTCGAATCAGCAGGTATCGGTCGAAAAACGCATCAATAAAAACCGCATGAACATTATTCTGGATGCCATGCGATTGATGGATGAGGGGAAAATAAAAACATTAGGGCCGATGAGCGAAGACGCCCAATGGGAATCCTCTCAGAAATCCAGTCATTCAGTTCCGCTTAAACTACCATTGATTCGAGGCGAATCGCCTGACTATTCTGATATTGTAGATGAAGAACGGTATGCCGACGGCCAGTCTATCTTCATGGAAGGCAAGTTTGGTCGCTGGGTATATGTTATTCTTGATGGCAAAGCCGATGTGGTTAAATTAGCTCCTCAGGGCCCGGTTACGCTTCTTCGGTTGGGGACAGGTACGTATCCGGGGACGATTTTGTTTTTTACCGATGAAAAGGCCAGGGCGACTTCTCTGGTGGCATCCGGCCAGACCCATTTGGGAGTTATTAACCTTGAACGGTTGTATTCTGAGTTTTCCGGCAAATCGCCGGAGTTTCAAGCGCTTGCCGCCGGGATGGCTTATCGCTTGAAAAAGATAACCGATACGGCGGCTATATTCCACCGAAACGAGCGTTTATCCAAAATAGATTTTCACAAAAAAATACCCCTGGTCCTCTCGGATGAGGGCGATAACTCGCTGTTGATGATTCAGAAAGGGACCGGACGCTTAGCGATTGACCGGGGCGATCATATTGTCCACCTGGCCAATCTTAAAGCCGGTGATGTGATCGGAGATCTATCATTTCTGGATTCCGCGCTCAAGCTGACCGGTGCGCGGGTTTACGGCTCCAATGATATGAAAGTGCTCAAGCTCGATACCCATAAACTTGCCGAGGAATATGAGCAATCTAGCCCGACTCTGGCAGCCATGTTCAAAAATCAGGTGGTTCGGACGATTGTCACCTGCTGGCTGGCCTGTCGTTATGATCTTAATTTACCCGCCGAGGAACGAAAAGAGATTAATTAGAAATCCGGCGCAATCTTACGGATTTATTTCTTTCCGGGGACCTAAAATCGGTTTTTAGAAATTTTTATGAAACGAGATCAAGCGAATTCAATCAGTTGACATAGGTTGATTGATTATCTATTTTCTTGAATCTGGTGTCCATGTGCTGGCTGGTCGATCCATCCGGTAGTGAAGCATCGATTGGAATTATGTGTGTGCGATTGCAATACGGGCATTATCCCCTGGACGGGAATTTTGCTTTCAGATTGATATCGAGGCGCTCGAATATGTTGCCCAAAGGAGATATGAAATGAATATTGCCGTGGTCGGTGGGGGGGTTCGATGCCGTGAACTCATAAAAATCATCAAAAACCACACATTCAGGGAGATATCCCCCCAAATCATCGGCGTGGCCGACATCAACGAGAATGCCCCCGGTTTTATTCTTGCCAGGGAAAATGGATTGTTCGTCACCAGGGATTATAACGATTTTTTTAATCGAAATGATATTGATCTTATCATTGAACTTACCGGCAATATGAAAATTTACAACGATATTTTAAAGAAAAAAGAAAGAAACGTTCGAGCCATTGCCAGCAAAACGGCAAGGCTTTTTTGGGAGATCTCGCGTATTTCCGATAAACAAAAACAGACCACGGAAAGGCTCCAGGAAACCAAAAAACTATATAAAACAGCGGTCAATGAGCTAATTCAAGAAGACGTACTCGTTATCTCTTCCGATTATCGGGTTGTTGATGCCAATGATACCTTGTTAAAAAAGCTGGGTCTCAGACGGGATGAGGCCATTGGTCACTTTTGCTATGAAATCACACATCATAAAGACCGGCCCTGTTCCGGAGAAGATCATCCCTGCCCGTTATTTCAGACGCTAAGTAACAAAGAGTCTTTCCAGACAACCCACACCCACCTTGATAAAAATGGAAATAAAATCTATTATTCGATTTCCACCTACCCCATTTTTGACAACGATACCGTGACCGGTGCCATCGAAATATCCCGGGACATAACCAAAGATATCAATTTACAGAAAGCCATGATGCAGCAGGAGAAGCTGGCATCCGTCGGCCGCTTGTCCGCGGGCGTGGCGCATGAAATAAACAATCCCCTGACCACTATCTTAACCACGGCCATGCTTATTCAGGAGGACCTTACTCCTGATGATCCAATCTATCAGGAGCTGAACACGGTTACCGATGAGACGCTTCGTTGCCGTAAAATTGTGACAAGCCTGCTCAATTTTGCACGACAATCCAACCCCACAAAAAAAGAAAACAGCATTAACGCGATCGTCGCGGAAACCATCCTGTTGACCCAAAAGCAGGCCGCTTTTAAGGACTTGGTCATTGAAGCGCATTACGCCGAAGGTATTCCCCCGGTAAACGTCGACAAAGGCCAGATCCAGCAGGCCTTTATTAATCTCATTATCAATGCCATCGAGGCCGCCGAACCGGGTGGAAAAATCTCCTTGACCACCCATTTTTCACCGCTGAATTGTATGGTGGAGATTATGGTGACCGATAATGGCAAGGGGATGACCGAAGAAATAATCGACAAGATTTTTGATCCATTCTTCACCGACAAAAAATCCGGGACGGGTCTCGGGCTGGCCATCACCCACGGAATTATCGAACAGCATGGCGGTGCCATCGATGTGAAAAGTACACCCCATGAGGGGAGCACATTCATAATCAGATTCCCTGTTACCAAAGGAGATACCCATGCGGCCGAACCCCCGCATTCTGATCATCGATGACGAACAGCGTATTTGTCGGAACTGCGCAAAGATATTGGCTAAATCCGGCTATGAGGCTTGCTATGCGTTAAATGGACACGATGCCTTGAAGATGATGGATGAAAACCGGTTTTATGTCGTAATTACCGATCTAAAAATGAGCCGGGTGGGGGGGATGGAAGTTCTGCTTCGGGTCAAAGAGAATTATCCGGACATCCAGGTGATTGTAATCACCGGTTATGCTTCGGTTGCCTCTGCCGTTGAAGTCATGAAAATGGGTGCTTGCGATTATCTCCCCAAGCCCTTTACACCCCATGAGCTTCGTGCGGTTGTTCGTCAGGCATTGGATCAGCGGGAAATTTTTCTGCAGAATCATCGGCTGATTCAACGGAAAAAACCATCCAAGCCCATTTCCCATCAACTCATCGGCAGCAGCCCTAAAATTGATAAAGTCATTACGATGGTCGAAAAGGTGGCCCCCACCGACGCCACCGTATTGGTCTACGGTGAAAGCGGCACCGGCAAGGAACTGATCGCCCGGGCAGTTCATGCCAACAGTAAACGGAATAAAACGGTCTTTTTTGCGGTGGACTGCGGCACCCTGTCCAATAACCTTCTGGAAAGCGAATTGTTTGGCCATAAAAAGGGTTCCTTTACCGGTGCCCACAAAGATAAGGATGGTATCTTCAAACGGGCGGATGGGGGTACGGTATTTCTTGATGAAATCAGTAACATCGGTCTGGAAGTGCAGGGTAAACTGCTTCGTTTTCTTGAAACCCGTGAGTTTTTAATGCTGGGTGATACCAGACCCCAAAAAATAGATGTGCGTTTGATCCTGGCAACCAATAAAAACCTCACCGAAATGGTGGCTCAAAATTTATTCAGAGAGGATTTTTACTATCGTATCGATGTGTATCCGATTATCCTGCCACCGCTCAGGGAACGCAGGATGGATATTTTACCCATTGCGTATCATTTCCTGGAGCAATTTTGCCACCAGTTGGATAAAAAGATTAAGGGATTTGACGATGATGCTGTCCATCGGTTAATGGCGTTTGATTGGCCGGGAAATGTCCGGCAGTTGAAAAATGTGGTGGAAAGGGCGACGATCCTTTGTGAATCGAATCGTATTTCGTTGAAAGATCTCCCCTTGTTTGCAGATATAGAGGACATAGGACAATTGCTTGAGTGTACGCCGGCAACAAATGAAGAGCTCAAAAGGATGAAAAAGGAAATCAGACAGAAAGCGGTTCAACGGGTTGAAAAAAACTTTATTCTCAATGCCCTGGCCAAAAGCGACTGGAACGTCACGCAAGCGGCTAAAAAAACAGGGCTACAAAGAACCAATTTTCATAATCTTATGAAAAAACATAAGATAATACGACACCAGGCACACCGAAATGAAAAGAATGGCCCATAAGGCTCATTCAAAAAATGTCTGGTCCTGTCGAAAAAATACACTGTAAATATTTTATATACACCTCCTCGAAGTAACGCTTCCCAAATTATCCACTGTTCTATATTTTACCTTATCCATTGCGCCAGGGAATACGTCTGTTTAATAAGATAATCGGCGCAGAGAGATTGAACCCGGTTTAAAACGTATATTTTTTCTATACACCGC
>JAOZUU010000152.1 GCA_029938515.1 Desulfobacterales bacterium
CCGGTGAAGGTCAGCGCTCCGTGAGACCGCTTCTCGGTTCCGTAGCGGTTGGCGCTTACGGTGAACACCGAATTTTCGATAGACCGGGTGCGCATCGCTTGCTGACAATAGGTGAGCACCAGATTGGCCGGATGGCATAATATATCAGCACCTTTTAAAGCGAGCATCCGTGCCACTTCCGGAAAAATCCAGTCAAAGCAAACCATCAGACCGATTTTAACATCCCGCACCAAAGCCACCTCCAAGGGCGTGTCGCCCGGATCAAAATAATCTTTTTCCGTGTTGAAAAGGTGCAGCTTGCGGTAGGTGTGAACAATTTTACCAGGACCGATCAGAATCGCACTGTTGAACACTTTATCGGCTGATTTTTCCGCAAACCCGGTAACGATATACAAATCCTGCTGCCGGCAGAAACCTTTTAAGCGCTCTATCGTTGAAGAATCGTTTACATCTTCAGCCAGATCTTTCAATTCTTTCCGATCCTTAAAATAATAGCCGGTAAACGGCAGCTCAGGCAGAACAATCAGATCCGCCTGAACATCGGTTAACGCAGAAAGAATCCGTTCAAGGTTTTTTTGAACCATTCCGAAATGCGGTTCGAACTGGTAATAGCCGATTTTGAACATGACAAGTCCTCAAGATGAATAGTTTTCATTTATCGTGTCGTGTATCATTAACTGATTGTGTTGTAATCCAATTTATTTTACATATCCAGTATAAATTGATGACGTTGCAAAAGCCTTACAAACGAAGATGTCCATGATGTATCACCGGTTCAATGCAATCCACTCGAATGATACTAATCGCAGGCTACCATAACTCGTGTGTTTAAACCAATTCGGAATTATGGCATGAAAACTTGATGGTTTTTTATAAGTCAGATATGAAAGTGATATCATAACTATTTATTATTTCAGTAGAATACAGATTTATTGGAGATATCCAATAATTTTAAGGCTCTCTAAAAGTGCAGATATAGACCCGTAAAATTTTGGGTTTAGAATGGCCATATACGGGACAAATTGAATAGCTCTTTTTCGAGCAGTTCCAGCCCGGCCGGTGGCCTTTTTGGCGGTATCAACCGGCCCTATTGTGATGTTTGATTCACATATGCGTTTTGCAGGCCTTTAAGATTATCTTTCATCACAGTCAGAAAGTCGCCCTCGTCTGGAGCGTTGGCACAGGGTGAGAATACCAGACCTTTGATCCCCATTGAGCTCAGTTCATCCTGGGATTCCTGCAAAGGCTCGCCTTCCCAAATCATCATGATAGCCGGATGCGTTTCCAGCAATTTTCTCAGTTCCGCGAGTTGCCCATGACCCGGCACCTCATCCGGTTCCCAGTGAAGACTTTTCAGGTTAAGATCATAACGTCGGGCAAGATAATCATAAACCGGGTGTGATGCGAGCAGGGGTATCCCCGGCGCGGTGGATACGATTCGCCTGATCTCGCTATCCAGAACTATCAGGTCCTTTTTCAGGCTTTCAAAATTCCTGCTGAACTCTTTCATCAGAGCCGGGCGCTTACGGCCAAGGGCGTCCGCAACGGCCCTGGCTTGTTCGGCCGCCAGAGAATAATCAAGCCAGGTGGTGAAAGCGAGAGATTCATGGGCGTGCGCCCCCTCTGCCCCATGGGAATGGGTGGAAACGTCTTTTGTTACAATGTAGCGGTCCTTAAACTTGCGCGAGGTGTCGATCATCTTACCGCATGGCAGGCTGACCTTGCCGACCCACTTGGCGTAGTTGGCGCCGTTGAGCAGGATCAAGTCAGCCTTCTGATAGGAGGCGATGGTTTTCTGGTCTGGCATCCAGTAGGCCGGGTCGATATCGACCGGGGCTGGAAAGACGACCTTGACCTGTTCGCCGCCGATCCGTTCGGCGAAGTACGCCAGCGGATAGTTGACCGTGTAGATAGTGAGTCGGTCGGCAGCAAATACCGAGGTGGACAACACCGACAGGAGAACGCCCAGAATCATCAGTCGCACAAAATTCATTGTTCTTCCTTTATCGAGAAATAAAAGTGATTAGCCAACTAACAAGCTCCTGACCAACTCCTCTGCATAACCATCAACCACCCCTATCGCAACCGCACACAACAGACTGCTGGCCAGGAGTATAATGACGATTTCCGCCGACAGCATCCGCGCAATCGTCGCCTTGCGGCAACCGAGCTTAAAGATGGTCTGAATTTCGCGTTGTCGCAGACGCAACGAGAGGGTAAAAACCAGAATCATCGTAAGGATGGTAGCGAGGCCGACAATGGCAATAACAGCATCGAGAACAGTCCTGATGCGGAAGATGTTCTGCAGCAGTCCATCAATGACTTCGGCCGGCTGGATGATCTGTTCTAAGTCTTCGCTATTCAGATAACGGCCCCGCAGCAGGGTGCCGGATTTATCATCATGCGGTACGGCAATAACCGCAGTAACCGGGTAGATCGAGGTGTCGCCATGAAAATGGAAGCTGTCGAGGTTCTCCGCGTCGATCTCGGTGTAGTGGAACAGCTTGGCATTGGCCGCCACGTTCCCTCCTTCGCGCTTGAGGATCACCGAACGGTCTCGGGTGCGGGTTACATCTTGATGGCCGTGACCGAGGCCCTGGATGACCCAGGCCGTTTTGAGGTCGACGAAGGCCGCCAGATCATCGGCCGAATGGCTCGGCGCCAGAACGCCGACCACCCTCATTTTGAGTGGGTAGACTCCGGCCAGGTCGAATAGGTTCTCCGGCGAAGAGACCAGACTTTCACCCGGTTCCAGACCGAGTTCAACAGCGATCTTGGCGCCGAGTACGCAATCACCGAGCAGGGTCAAGGATTGACCCTTTTCGATCGTCAACCCTCGAAAATCGAAGTAATCGAAGGTCGTGCCGACGATTGGGTGACCGCGAGTCTGAAAACGCACATAGAGCGGAATCGGTAAGGCGAGCTCGGTATCATAGATCCGGTTGGCCGCCGCCATGGTCATCAGTTCCGGGACTTCGTCGTCGAAATAGAGGCTGTTCATGGCCAGGTCGAGGGCGCTCCCTTTGGCTCCGACCAAAAGGGGCGTCGATTCGGCCCGCGCCAGCAATTGCCGTTCACTTTCGGAAAGCAGGATCTCCAGAGAAAGCGGCAACACGGCGATCAGGGTGATGCTCGTCACCAGGATAATGGTTTTGATCCTGTTGAAGCGGATGTACTGCCAGGCGAGGTAGAGGCTGTCGATCATGACGTGCCCCCTGTCCTGAAATCCTGAAAATCGATAACCCGGTCGAACCGGGGCAGCAGTTCATGATCATGCGTGACCGCCACCAAAGTCGATCCGTGGGCCGCGACACTCTCGAACAGCAGATCGAGGATGCGGGTTTTGTTGTCCGGGTCGAGGTTGCCGGTCGCTTCATCGGCGAGGATCAGGTCCGGGTTCGGTAGCAGGGCGCGGCAGATGGCGGCGCGCTGTTTTTCTCCCTGGGAAAGTTCACCGGGGTGTCTCTTCAGATGATCGGCGATACCCATCTGGTTAGACAGGTGGATGGCC
Source organism: Desulfobacterales bacterium (assembly GCA_029938515.1). Lineage (GTDB taxonomy): Bacteria > Desulfobacterota > Desulfobacteria > Desulfobacterales > QNYZ01 > QNYZ01. Next base: position 3,512 of record JAOZUU010000152.1, read on the forward strand.
CTTTGTCGCACTTCACCAGTTAATTTCAACGCATCGGTAATCCGGTAGGAGTTCAGGATGTTATCCAATATGCTGAGGTAGTCGAGCAGTTCGAAATCCTGAAACACGAAGCCGATATTCCGGATACGAAAATCCCGCCGGCCAGCATCGTGCAGGTCGCTGACTGCGGTCTCTCCCACCTGAATGGAACCCGCCATTGGAGTCAGGATTCCCGCCAGTAGGTTGAGCAGAGTGGTTTTCCCGGATCCACTCGGGCCGACCACGGCCACCTTCTCACCTGCCTTGACAGCGAAATGGGCAATCGAAAGGTGAAAACTGCTGTCGGGATACTCAAACTTCAGTGATTCTGTGTGTATCATTGTTTTTCCATAAATCAAAACAGCCGCTTCTCCTCCAGCAATTCGAGGTCAATGATCTTCCATGCACCAGCCACCGGCTTAATGGTGACGATAGCATCGTAATGGTTCTGACGGCTATGGATATGCCCCCAGTGACCGACCTGCCCAAGAGCCGTCCATTGCGCCCTGAGATCGAGGGCTCCGTCACGTCGGGTCGATTTGCTGACCACTACGTCTTCGACGGCGACTTCCTCCACCTTGGCCTGAGCTCCGCCGGCCTGTTCGACCACCAATGACTTGCGCTGTTGCAGATAAAGGTCGGCCAGCAGGTCACCACTGATTGAGATGGCCAATTTATCATATACGTCTTCCTCGTCACGAAAGTCGAAAGCACGGTAGACATTTTTCATAAGGCTATTGAGGATCTCCCGGCCGTCTTCCGCAGAGAACTGGCTGGCCCGGGCGCTGCCGCCGACCGGAACCTGGAAAACCGGAATCAACACCAGTGCACCGATCAACAGCAGACCGATCAGTCCGAATAGCGCTTTGACTGAATCACCATGCTTCTTACGTCGCAGGGCACTCCAGATGATGGGAAGCAGTAAGACGGTGCAGACCAAACTTACGAGCGGTACCGGCACCCCGCGATGCTGGTCGGCGACATTGATCTTTTGGACGGTGGGGATGGTGTAGGTCTTCAGGTAATTGGTCCATTTCAGGACATTATCGTCAGGGGTCAAGTCATAGGGGAAAGGCCCTGCCGGATCTGTCATGCGCGCGGTTACCTTTTGCACCCGTTCCGAGAAGAGCTCCCAGGTTGTGGTGACCTCTTGAGGTATCCCATCGGTCAGATAGGTGACTATCACCCCGACCATAGCTGAGTTGAGTGGCACTTGCTCCGGGGTTTCTATGAATCTACTTCGCTGCAGCGAAGATTCTACGAATGCGGTCTTGTCGAGGATCGGTTTGAGCCGTTGACCGTCGATGCGAAGATTTTCCCGTTCCATGAAAAACTGCCCGATCTGCTCGCGGATGCGATTGAATTCATCCAGTTCGATATAAGCATCGCCGCGCAGGTCGAAATCGATCCAGTTCATCATGGCCTTGACCCGCACCAATATCTCGTTGCGCACCTCAAACGGTTCAATGTAGAGGAAGGTCCGCATCCCGGTACCGATTTTGCGTCGCAACGGTTTCTTGTCGAATTCGGAATACCACGGGTCGTCCCAGTCGAGATGGAGGGTGCTCCCTTTCGAGAGGATGCGAAAGTCGACTACCGTCACCCCCTGGTGGTTGCAGATGAAACCGATGCTGGATTTTGGCAGCCCGTTGTCGCCTTGCGGAGGGATGAATGTCAGCGACTTTGGTTTGCCTTCAAAGGGATAGATTAGCTCAGCATAAAGGACCCGTTTGTCCGCGGGCGGGCCGGGGATCGGTCGTCGGGTATAGGGACTGATCATCCCGGCGAAGGGTGAAGGGCGCTCGACGCGGATTCGCGGCTCGACCAGGGCGAAATTGACAGGAAGTTTCTCGCCCTGGTCCGTGACTACCTGGAGAATCCGTTGGGCAAAAATCTGCTGGCGCTTCGCCAGGCTCGGACGACCGGGAAGTGGTTCGGAAAAGAAACTCTCCGGGATCAGTTCCTCGAAAATCATCAGGTCATCAACGAATACCTCCAGTTGAATCCGGACACGATCAGTCTCGACATAGATCTCGGCGATATTGCGGGCATTCTCGGCGCCAGAAAGGTTGATCCAGTCGGCATGGCTGGCAGAGGGGAGCAAAACGAGAATTGTAAAAAGACAAAAAAACATTCTACAGAATATAACCATGAATCGCATCAACCTTCTAAGGCATTAAAATAAGGGTCTGTTAGTGAACTTTGGGGGGCAAGAAATACATGGCTCTCTCTTTGGGCCTACTGATATACAAGCAGAAACATTACTTTATGTATGTATCAAATATTATTACGTAATATAGGAATAAGTAATAACAGGACATTTGATAATTTGGTGGCCCATGAATTCCGTAATTTTTATAAAATTGCGACTTATCGGACACTGGCTAACAGTTGGTATAAGCTGCGGGGTAGCGCACCGGCGCTATCCCCGTCAGCTTGGTTGCTTTATTTGCCAGCAATTGCTGCTCGCATAACTGAAGCAATACTTAATTTTGCTTCTCGTTGAGTCCATACTTCTTGTTGATATCGTCATACGTGGGCTGAATCACGTCCTTCATGTCGTATTTGCCGCCCCCTATAAATTCCGAATAAGGAATCCTGAGGCTTGGATCGGGAACCTGCGGCTTCTCGGAGGCCGGAGGCGGCCAGACGTCTTCATCATAAATTGCCATCCGCACGCGAATATCGTCCTTGGTGATGTTCCACACCATGTAGTCCTCGGCGAGACTCAGCGGCCCGTCGTAGGTAGTACGGATACGATCATTGATCGGCCCTGTGGTGTCAAAGTCCTTGAAGAAATGATAGGCCACGGCCATCCGCGGCTTGATGATCGACATCATCTTGCCAAACGCTTCAGGTGCAGTGTGGACCTGGGTAGCTACCGCGAGCGCGCCCTGTGGGGTGAATCCAAACTTGGCGATCATGTCTGGCACGGTGACGAAACACTCGTGAATCGCCAGGTCGGCATCTTTCGCATACTTCGCATACCACTTGTTCGGATAGGTATCGCCTCCGAACACGAACTTGAGATCGTTCCACTCGACGATGAAACTCACCGGACCGTCCAGCGCGTGAATGGCCGGAATGGATCGAACCGTCACGCCGTTCTCCTGATAGATGATATCATTCACGCCATTGTAGTCAAATTCGGTAACCTCAAAAGGCTGGTATCCCCGTGGATCGGTTATTCCTGCGCGGCCGTCGAGATCCCATGTAAGCGCTTTGTACAAGTGATCCAGCGCGTACTTCGTGCCCCTCTCCGGTGTGTCACCCTTTGGACCCCAGACGCGCAATGGCTTCTGGCGGCCAGCCAACGCACCACCGACGAACAACGCATCCAGATCACCGAAGTGGTCGGTATGCAGGTGGCTCAGAAAGACCTTATCGAGGTAATTGTAGGGGATCTGCAT
>JAOZUU010000153.1 GCA_029938515.1 Desulfobacterales bacterium
AATTGTTTAAGGATCTATGTTTAGAATGTTTATGTAATATTAGGAATAGAATAAATATTTACTAGGAAATCCTAAATGTCAACAAAAAAGATAGTAAAATCCACAGAAATTTTGTTTTGATCATTATTTTGTTGATATTTTAGGAAAATTGGAAGTAATATTTTCCGTAACATATCGATTTAAAATCAAATTTTGTATTGCTTATGCCGATCATCGGGCAGTCAGCCAGGTTCACGTGTAACATAATGATATTATATGGTTATTGGCGAATAGCAGAATTTCCCTGTAGTAAAATCATATCGCATCGGTCAGATAATTTCAAATGATTTTTCATGAATTGAGGGTGGATATCGACATCCTATCTCTGATATACAGATACTACCGCTTTGGTTCGTTGCCGGATACCAGCAAAATCAGCAATATTCGTTAATAAACAATGGAGACCTTGAGAAATGTTTCCGCCTCAGGCGGATTCAAGTTAGGGCGGAGCGCGACAAAGTCTCCCTTTGAAGGAGGATTTATCCGCCTCGGGAGGATTAAATTTTGAGTCTGACGCCGAAATTGGATGAAAGGGAACGTATTTCAAAGGTCTCTTTGATTTCCCCTCTGACCATCATCCGCTCTCAGTATTTTTTTTATTTTGCCGTTATGGGGGCCATACTCCCCTATTTCAACTTGTACTGCTACCATATCGGCTTTTCCGGCTATCAGATCGGCGTGTTGTCGGCCCTGCGCTCCTTTGCCATCGTCCTGTTTCCGATTCTATGGGGGATGCTGGCCGATCGGTTCCGGATTCGAAAATCAATTTATGTGGCCTGTAATTTCATCGGAACCGCAGTCTGGGTGGGATACTTTTTTACGACCGATTTTGGACCCATGGTGCTGATCACCCTGGCTTATGGGATATTTTTCACGCCCATCATCTCGCTATTGGAAGCGGTGACCATGGATACCCTGGCCGGCGAAAAACCCCGCTACGGTCAGACGAGGGCTTGGGGGTCCATCAGCTTTATTCTGGTGGTTCTCTCGTTAGGGCGGGTCATCGATTCGCATGGCGTGGAAATTATTCTGGCGCTGGTGCTGGCCGGTTCGGTCGCCCAGGCTTTGTTAGCAACAGCCCTGCCGCCGAGCAAAAGTCAACAGCCGCCTGTTTCCCTGGCCGGGATACGGGCCCTTTTCACCGGCCGCTTCACCGCCTTTCTGGTGTGTGCTTTTTTAATGCTGGTCAGCCATGGTGCCTATTATGGTTTTTTCTCCATCCATTTGGAAAATCTTGGTTTTAGCGGAATGTTTATCGGGGCGGCCTGGGCCCTGGCCTCCGTGGCCGAAATCTTTGTTATGGTTGCGTCGCCCAGGTTGTTTCGCCGATTTTCACCGGAAAAGACGATGCTGTTTTCCTTTGGCGCGGCAATGCTCAGGTGGCTGATTCTCTATTGGGCGGTCTCACCGGTTGTCATTATGCTGTCTCAGGTGTTGCATGCTTTTACATACGGCGTTTTCCACATGGCCAGTATTCTATATGTGGATCAGCTCTCACCGAAAGAAGGCAAAACCCTGGGCCAGGCGGTCAATAATTCTGTCACCTACGGGCTGGGACTGATGGTGGGGTTCTATTTAAACGGCTGGCTTTATGAACATGTCAGCGTGTTTGTCCTGTTTTTTATCAGCGCCGGGATCGCCGTTGTCGGGGGAATTGTGGCGCGAGGTTGGGCCCATCTTCCCAGAAGCGATGCCTGAAGAGCCGGCCAGCCGGAGTCAGATCATACAGGCTGTCCGCAGCTAACAGCATCACGGCGTTGGTCCAGGTCATGCTCTCTTTTGGCCACACTTCCAGTTCGGGGACGTTGTAACCGCACCAGTAAGTGCCGTCGGAAAAGCGACGATCGCAGATCCAGTCAAACACCACCCGGGCCTGCTCCCGGCTTCCCATGGCTTCCAGCGTCAATACCAGCTCCGCAGTTTCCGCCACGGTGATCCAGGGCTTGTCGGATACGCATTTCACCCCTTCATTCTTAATGACGAATTTTTTCCAGAAGCGGTTGATTCGTCGGTGAGCGGCATCGCCGGTGAGGGCACCGGACAGGATGGGATAAAACCAGTCCATGGCGAAACGGGATTTGGTCATGTTGAAATGATGGGGGCGGTGTCGAAGGGCCCGGGCCAGTTTTTTCAAAGCGGGGTGCCAGCCGAAAGTCCCGCTTTTTCCGGATAATGAAGGGCTCCGTTCGAGAACGGTAGCAATGGCCAGGGCGCATTTAAGGCTCATATGGATGGCACTCGAACCGGTTAAAAGCGCCATCTTGTCTATTTTCCCATCCGGGCTGACGGCCCAGTATATCTCTCCGCCGGGCGCCTGCAGATGGAGGGTGAAATCGATGGCCGACCGAACGGTCGGCCACATCCGGGCAAGAAAGTCCGTATCACCGGTACTCAGGTAATAATGGTACAACCCCACGGCGATATAGGCGCAAAAATTCGTATCGCGGGTCTTGTCCGCGGGAATGCCGTTTCGATAGGTCGCATACCAGCTTCCATCGGAAAGCTGCCGGTCGGCCAGCCACCGGTATGCTTTGCGAGCCTGGTCAAAATATCCGCCCACCGTCAATCCCATGGCGGCTTCCACGTGGTCCCAGGGGTCGGTTTTACCGTCCGGATGCCAGGGGATCTCGCCGGATTCCCGCTGAACCCTCACGATGAGATCGGCCACGGCCCCCAGATCGAGCCGTACCTGGGTTTTACGCGCGTTATCTAAAACGATATTCAGCACCATTGTTATTTTATAATCCCATTTAATTATTGTTTCATAAAAAGCCTGAAATTTTTTCGAATCGTCATTCCGGCGAAGGCTGGAATCCAGTTATTTTAGTGTCTTATGGATGCCAGATCAAGTCCGGCATGACGGTTTTGGGACTTCATAGCGGTTATCGAGTTCCATTGCAAGTCGATTGATGGTTTTTCAGCACGCCGATTGAAAACCAATTCCATTTTCACCATCTCCCATTTCCGAATCAATGGTCGATAAAAAAGGTTGATTTTTTCTTATCAATAACTATATTCGGACCAATTGGTCGGTAAAAAGAAGAATAACCATGTCCCCACTCATCATCGATAAGACAGAAAAACAACAACAAATCGCCGAAGCGGCATTGGACGTTTTTTCCAAGCAGGGATACGCCGCCGCCAGCATGCGGCAGATCAGTGAAGCAGCCGGCGTGGGTAAAAGTACGTTATACGAATACTTTGAGAGCAAAGCCGACGTTTTCATTGCCGCTATCCGGGCCTGGATCGGGCAGATCGGCCGACGGATGGCCGCCCTAATGGAAAAACGTACGGATCCCATTGAAAAAATTTACGTGGCGGTGGAACTGGCCAATGATATCGGTTGTGCCAGGGATCCTGCCATGAACCGGTTGTATATCGAGGTATACGAGCAGATGGTCGTCGAAACCGGGGTGCTTCATCACCGGGGAGATCTGGTTCACGAGATGTCTGCCGATATCCGCCGGATCCTGACCGATGTGATTTTACACGGGATTTCAACCGGCGTTTTCAAGGCCGAAATCGCCCGGGATGCCGAGCGAATCGCCTTCAATATGATCGCCTGTATCGACGGGTTGCTTTTGAATAACCTGCTGGGAAATCGTCGCTTCGATTTAAAGTGGCAGCTCGATTTTTACCTGAACAATCTGATCGAGATGATCCGGGTACCGATCGAGGCAGGTGCCCAGGCCGGTTTCATTAAAGGGGAGGAGGCGTGATGCCGTTCAGGCGGATAACAGGGGGATTGCTGCTAACGGTCGCATTTCTTTTTGCGATGGCATCCCGGGCTGATAGTGAACCTCCGGCTTATACGATTGATGCCCTTTTTCGAATGGCCTTCAGTTATTCTGAAGAAGTAAAGCTGGCCAAAGAGTCTGTCTATGTGGCCGAGCAGGATAAAGAACGGGCGCTATCGGTTCTGATCCCGCGGGTGTCCGCCTACGGGGACTATTTGCATTACAGTGGAGAAAAATATCTGGATGCGCTTCTGGTTCAACCCGCATGGTCCAACACATACGGCGTACGACTGGATCAATCTTTCACGCTGAACGGCAAAGAGCTGATCGCCCTTGAAATGAGTAAAAATTCGATTGAGAAGGAACGGCTCGATCTGGCTACCGAACGGGAAATCCTTTTGATTCGTGTAGCGGAAGCCTATTATAACGTACTCAAGGCCGAAAAAGCAGTAGAAATAGCAACGGCCAATGTGGAACGTCTCAAGACCTACAAGGAAGCGGTCGAGACACGTTTGAGATTGGGCACCGTGACAAAAACCGATCTATTCCGATCCAGCGCCGAATTATCAGGGGCTGTGTCGGATCGGATACGAATCGTTAACCTGCTGGAATATACCCGGTCGGTACTGACCCGGCTGACCGGTTTGTCAGGACCTTTCCAACTTGACGCACCGGATCTCTCTTCCCGTGTTTTTCCTGAGTTCGATCTGGCTGCACTCAAACAAGAAGCATACCAGCGACGGTCGGATTTAAATGCTTTGAGAATGGAAAGGGTATTTGCCGAGAACCAGATTCGCTATGCCAAAGGCGCATGGTGGCCGCGGGTCGGTATCGAAGGTGTATGGGCGCATCCGAATGCCTCACATGATCAACTTGCGCCGGTTGAAGATCGCCTGTGGGCGGGAATTAACCTGCAATTTTCACTTTACGATGGTGGATTGAGGCGGGCGGAGCTAAACCAGAGCCTTTCCAGGGAACGGCAGACCGCACTTGGAATTTCCGCCTTCAAAAAACAGATCGCCATTGAAGTGGACGAAGCGTATCTTAATTTTATCACACGTAAAAATACCATCACGGCTTTGACAGACCAGCTGACCTTTGCCGAAGAAAACCTGAAGGCGGTCGCCCGGCAGTTTGAGTTCGGCATGGCCAGCAGTATAGAGGTGGTGGATGCCAATACCCTGCTGGTCACCGCCGAAAGAAAACTGGCTGAGGCCGTTCTCGAAAGTCATCTGGCTTTGATCAGGATCGAACGAACCACCGGCCAACTGCTCGAAAATGTGCAAAGCCGCCTGGATTTACCGATAGAAAAACGGCAACCCGTCTTTGAGGAGTGATATTGATGGATATTGAGGAACCGGCCGGTAAGGCCAGTACCACTAAATCGAACGATACCTGGACGCGGCGGTTATGGGGAACCATACCCTGGCTTTTTTTATTGCTGCTGATCGGAATTATTTTTCTGCTGGTTGTACGTATCGGATCCAGGCAGGCGGCAATCAATACGCAAAAGGCGCAAGCACTTAAAAATACGCGGCCCGATGTAAATGTGGTGACGCTGGAGATGATTCCTTCACCGATTTACGACCGCATCAGCCTGCCGGGCGTGGTGACACCCTGGGTCAAGTTGGATATTCTGGCTGAAGTCCGGGGTCGAATTGTAGACAAAAGAGTAGAGGAAGGTCGGACCGTCCGGAAAGGTGAGGTCATCGCCGTCATTGATTCCCGGGATTACGATAATATCCTGGCACAGACCCGGGCTAACTACAACGCCGCCCAAAAAGCCTTGAAACGGTTAAAAGGGCTTCATCAGGAAAAGCTCGCCACCCAGGCCCAATTCGACGAGGCCAAAGCCCGGGTGGACGGTTTAAAGGCGGCAATGAATACGGCCGAATTAAATGCGGAACGATGTCGTATCCGGGCATCCGCCGCCGGCATCGTTAACCGGCTGGATGCCGAACCGGGACGGTATGTCAACGTGGGAGATAAGGTCGCCGAAGTTCTTCAGCTCGACCGGGTAAAGATCAAGGTCGGCATTCCCGAATCGGATGTGGCCGCGGTACGGAACATCGATCAATTCGATATTCGGGTGGACGCCCTGGATGGTCGTGTTTTCAAAGGCAAGAAATATTTCCTTTCCCGAACGGCCGACCCCCTGGCCCGCCTGTACGATCTGTTCATTCAGGTCGATAACCCTGAAAGAGAGATTTTGCCCGATATGTTTGTCCGGGTGGATATCCTCAAAAAAGAGATTCCCGACGCCCTGGCGATTCCGTTGTATGCGTCCCTTTCTCGATCGGATAATCATGTGGTCTATATTGTTAAGTACGATCATGTCCAGGTCCGACCGGTATCACTGGGAATCCAGGAGGGATGGCTTGTTCAAGCGGTTAGCGGTCTTGCGTCCGGCGATGAAGTGATCGTGGTCGGCCAGCGCAGCGTCCACGACGGCGATGCGGTCAATGTGGTTCGACGCGTACGCCGCCCGGAGGAGATCAATCAATGATCGTATCCGATGGAGCCGTCAAAAACCGGGTCAGCGTCATGGTTCTGGCCGTGATGATCCTGGTCTTCGGCACATATTGTTACATGGTTTTACCCCGGGAAAGTTCCCCGGACATTACGATTCCCCATGTATTTGTTTCGACCGATTACAAGGGGGTTTCGGCCGCCGATATCGAAACATCGATTACCATCCATCTTGAGAAGAAACTCAAAGGGCTGGATCGGGTTAAAAAAATTCATTCGGTCAGCGCCGAAGGGCTGTCCCAGATCGACGTCGAGTTTATCCCCGGCACCGATATCGATGAAGTATTGACCAAAGTGAAAGACAAGGTGGACGAGGCCATGGGGGATCTGCCTTCCGATCTGGAAAACGACCCGGCCGTTTTCGAGGTCAACTTTTCCGAGCTGCCCATCGTTGTATTTTCGTTGAGCGGTACCTGCGGCAACGCCTGTTTAAAGAAGATCGCCGATGACCTGGCCGACGATATCGAGGCAATTCCCGGCGTACTGGAGGCCGAGGTAACCGGTGGCCTGGAACGGGAGATTCGACTTGAAGTCGATCCGGACAAGCTGGCGTATTACCGGATTCCCATCACCCGGTTTCAGAATGTCGTTGTCAGTGAAAATCAGAATAC
>JAOZUU010000154.1 GCA_029938515.1 Desulfobacterales bacterium
TCTAATGCGCCGCGCCCATAGGCATTGTCGTAGTCGTCCGCGGAACGGGATGCTAAAAATTCCCGAATGAGCATTTGGGTCGTGCGCCGGGTTTTATCCCGTCGGATGTCGATAGGGTCTTTGGGCGCCTGGAAGGGATCCCATTTGGCATATCCCTTTTTCAGAATACGCTTTTGATAGCGGGGGGACATAGTATCGAAAACCGCTTTTTTTCGCTGTTCGGCCTCTTCGGGAGTGAAATCATCCATCTCGCCCCCCCTTTTTTTGATGTCGGGCCGGTTCCGGTTCTTCTTCCGGACCGACACCCAGATAAGTTTCATCATACTCGGTTAAAAGGGCCATTGAAAGCGGAACCAGTATCTCGCCCATCCGATGATGCCGGGATTGAATCTCTCGCACCAGGCGGGTGGACAGGCCGTATAATGCATGGGTGAGCTTGTCCATGCTGACGGTTGGATAGGAGATCCCCGGTTCAAAGCCGGAAATGCCACACGTGCGCCCCTTGCCACCGATGGCCAGTGGGATGCCGTATAGTCTGCAGGTGATGGGACGGGAATCGTATAAGTCACACATGTTTTCGTCATTTAACAATGGGCAGCGGACACGGACACGGCCCATGCGATCGATGATTTCTTCCTCGTTCTTGCCCTGAGCGGCTTCCCTGGCGGCGTCACGCTTTATTTTGTACAAACGGCGATCGGTGTGGTTGGCTTTTTCGATAATCGAAGCGCGCTGATCATCGCTGAGTTGCCGATGAAATTGGTGATTGATATAGAGCGCTTCGATAAATGTCAGGTCAAACAATGCGTAGCAGCAATCATCGCAATGGGGCTGACATTTGACTTCCTGCGGATATGATCGACTTACCTTTTCAAAGACCGTATCGGTGGTGGCGCGCAGCGCTTCATATTCTCCAAAATACGGTGTAAAATCTATGTCCATATTGGATATCTCCTTTTTGAGAGATCTTTGAGTGTTTCACGTGAAACACTGATGGTCGGCGATATATCTGCGCCACTGTTTCACGTGAAACACCTTATCATGACCCATGGTTAATGTCGATCTACTTTCCAATACAGAATCTCCTGAAAACCTGATCGATTATGGAGTCTTGAATTGTTTCGCCAGTAATTTCACCCAGGGCGTCAATTGCTTCGCGCGCATCGATTGCGGTCATCTCCAGGGGAATATGTTGCTCCAGGCCGTCGATGAGGCGCCGTGTGGCGCTTTTCGCTTTATCAATGGCCAGTTTTTGCCTGATAGTGGGAACCAGCGGGTTTTCAGCAACGATGCCATTTTCCGATAGCAGCACGGATCGCCCGATCGATTGCTCCAGACCCTCAATACCGGTTTGTTTCAGAGCAGAAACCTCAATAACAGGCCTTCCTTTCCATTCGTGGGGAAGCGGGGAATCCTCCCTGGCTCTCAAAAGGTCCATCTTGTTTTTTATAATCAAGGCATTCTTATCTTTGATATGGTTGAAAATTCGGTGGTCATTTTCATCCGGGATCGTCGAGGCATCGATCATGAATAGAATTAAGTCCGCACTTTCGATGCAATCCCAGGTCTTTTGAATACCGATCTTTTCAATCGAGTCGCCGTCATCTCTTAGGCCGGCCGTATCCACAATCACTATGGGAATGCCCTTAATCGTCACGGATTCTTCAATAAGATCCCGTGTTGTTCCCGGAATTTCAGTGACAATGGCCCGATCCTTTTTTATCAACCAGTTCAATAAGCTTGATTTTCCCACATTGGGTTTTCCGACCACAGCCATTTTAATGCCGTCCCGGAACAGATGGGCGCGCTGGTATTGGTTGACCAAATCTTTCAGCGGTGTAATGGCCGTTTCCCTAAGTCTTTGCGGTAAGGCATCATCAATAATTTGATCATCCGGATCTTCGATAAAGTCAATGGCCGTTTCAATCCGAACCAGGGAATCGGTTAATGTTTGACGAATAGTCTGAACCTGTTGGTGCATGGCCCCGCTTATCTGGGCCATGGCCATTTGCAGGGCCTGGTGTGATTTTGATTCGATCGTATCGATAACTCCTTCGGCCTGGCTCAAATTGATACGCCCGTTTAAATAAGCCCTTTTGGTGAATTCGCCCGGTTCGGCCAATCTCGCACCGATTTTTAGAACAAGGGATAAAATCCGGCTGAGAACGGCAATACCCGAGTGCGCCTGAATTTCGACGATATCTTCACAAGTATACGAGTGGGGGGCCGGCATGAAGGCAAGTAGAACTTCATCCACTATGTCATTTGATGTCGGATCTACAATCCATCCGTGACACAGATGGTGAGGTTTGAGATGATACGTGGTGTCAAATAATCTTGTTTTTTCAGGCTTGAACAGGGTATCAGCAACAGCACGGGCATGCGGACCGGATACTTTAACAATGCCGACTCCTCCGAAACCGAGTGGTGTGGCGATAGCGGCAATGGTTGAACGATCCATTTTTAAACCATGGGAATTATTGATTCCGGTTTGTCCGATTGTGACGCTTCTTGGGATAGATCGTCAGCTTACGGATGATCCCCTGCCCTGTACTTTGGGTCCTAACCCGCGGGTCTGATTTTAAGGTCATATGGATCACCCGCCGGTCCTGCGGGCTCATGGGTCCGATGGTGACCGGTCTTCCCTTATGGTCGGCCTTGTCCGCCATTCGTTTGGCCTGGTCAACCAGATTCTCCCGTCGTTTAGCCTGATATCCGGCTACATCCACCTCGACCCGAACCCGTTGATTTTTTTTTCGGTTTACCGCTCTTTCGGTCAGAAATTGTAATGCTTCAAGGGTCTGACCGTGCTTACCGATCAAAATAGCGGAATTTCCGCCGGTGATGTCATAGGATATCTTTTTGTTGTTTTCAGTCCGGTCAATGGTCGTATCGGACGTGATGGCGTCCACGATATGTTGTAGAAACGACTGGCCATATTCAGCCGCTTCGGTCAGGGAAATCTGTTCGGAAGCCCCTGAACCGGAATCACTATCTTCTTTGGTGGCCGGATCCGAATTGTCTTTCATTTCAGTCGTAGAAAGATCCGCCTCCGTTTTTTCCGGCGGGGAAATATCCTCCGGTTTTTCATCCTGTTTGGTAATCGGCACGTTGACCTGAATTTTTGCTTTTCGAGAACCGACCAGCCCGAAGATTCCTGATGAACCATGAGAAATAATTTTATAATCCAATTTGGCCGCATCGATTTTTAATTCGCGACAGGCTTTTGCAACCGCTTTTTTTACGTTTTTCTCTTGAAATTCCTGTTGTGGCACAATCATTCTCCCTGGGTTGGATTCCTTAAGCGTGACTATTTCTTCTTTCCATGGGTGAGGTGTTGTTGGGCAATGGAAAAAACATTATTTACTAGCCAGTATAATACGAGGCCGGAAGGGAAATTAATAAAAATAAAGGTAAAAAAGATCGGCATCATCATCATCAATTTAGCCTGGGTTGGATCTCCCATAGCCGGTTGAAGCTTTTGTTGTAGAAACATGGTGGCGCCCATGACGAGTGTTAGGACCGGAATTCCGTATGGTGGCTGCATAAAAGGAATTGAGAAGCCGAAATCGAACAATCGGTCCGGGGCGGAGAGGTCATTGATCCATCCGAAAAAAGGGGCATGCCGAAGTTCAATGGCCCCGTAAAGCATGCGATACAAGGCAAGAAAGACGGGAATTTGAACAACCATCGGCAGGCACCCCCCCATGGGATTGACCTTGTAGGCCTTATATAGCGCCATTACCTCCGCATTCATTTTTTTCTTGTCATGCTTATTTTTTTCCCTGATTTCCGTCATGAGAGGCTGGATTTTTTTCATTTCCGCCATGGATTTATAACTTTTTTGACCCAGCGGCCAGAGAATAAGCTTGGTCAGAAGCGTCAGGAGGATGATGGCAATACCGTAATTGGCAAGGATGTGGTCATAGATAAAGTTCATTACCCACAGGCAGGGCTTGGCTAAAATATCAAACCAGCCGAAGTAAATGGCTTTGTGAAGATTGTTGTCAAATTGCCTGAGCAGTTTCAGGCTTTTGGGGCCGAAGAAGAGCTGGTACTCAAATTTCTGCTGGGCAGCGGGATTGATTGTCGTCGATGGCGCCACGAGTTGGTTATGAATGAGTCCGGAATCCTCTTCGGATAGCCGCATCGTATAGTTTTCCTGGATTTGCGGTACGATTGCAGTGATGAAATACCGGTCCTGGACGGCTATCCATCCGATGTTTCCGAGAAATTCGTTATGTTCGGCGATTTTCTTTTTTTTAATCTGTTCGAGTTTCCCGTTGATATAGCCACTGGGCCCTGTAAAGCCGTACCCCTTGTCTTCGGCGTCGTCGTATTTGACCAGAGATAAAGCGGGCTGCTCCGCGACCGGATGAGTGCCCTCGTTTTTAAGGATGACATCAAAATCAATCAAATAGGTATCGGGAGAGAATGAATAGGTTTTTTCAATGATGATGCCATCGGGTGATTTCCGGGAGAATGTTATTGTTTGGTCTTTTTCCGTTACCGTGATTTTATCGGGTATAGCGTTGGTTGTATAAATTGCTGCTTCTTTTCCGGCTTCACTTTTCCCTGCAAGATTCAACCGTATGGTTCCCAGGGGATTTTTTTCTGATATTAACTGCTTTTTCGGTGCATCAGCTTCTACGGATTCCCGGTAGTCCTTTAATGTAAAGCTGGTGATATTCCCCCCCTGTTCGGACAGCTTGGCAATGTAAAGGGGTGTTTCAACCGTAATTGTTCTGGCGGCTTCCGTAATCCCCTGTTGCAGTTGTTTATCTTGGTCGACGGGGGTACTTTTAGCCGGTTCCGATGTGGGAACCGCTAGCGCGGATTGAGGCGGGGCGGGCGCCTTTACTTCTTCCTGTTCAACCGGCTGCTGCTGTTTCTGTTGTTGAATCGCCTCTCGATCAACGAAAAAAAAGTCCCATGCCACAAAAATAACTAACGAAAGAACGATGGCCAAAAATACACGACCCTGTTCCATAATGAACTCCTGATGGTTATAACCGGATAATGAGCGTCCAATAGATCAATGCGACCAAAGGTCTCCGGCCAATAGAATATAGTGTTTTAATCGTCTTCCAGATACAGTTTTTGGACTATGTTATCGGTCGTCCCCTTCGACGACGTACGGGGTGTACGCCTTGCTCGGGGGGGCCTCCTCCAGTCCCGCTATCGACGGAACCAAAAACATTATCTGATAGCCTAAAGTTTTTTTGAATTCCCGCTCGAGGAATTATAGCGATTATATTTTCACCGCTAGGGAACCGGGTCGACACCTCCCGGATGAAACGGATGGCATTTCAAAAGGCGCCCGAGTGCGAGGTGGGTGCCCTTGATTAAGCCATGTCGCGACAGGGCCTGATAAGCATATTCCGAACAGCTGGGATGAAATCGGCAGGCAGTACCCAGCATTGGAGATATCATGTATTGGTAAAATCGTATTGCCGCCAGGAGCGGCATCAGAATCACATGCTTAACCATCAACATTTCCGGATATGTAATCAAACAATTTGGTGAGCGAATTGAAGGCCTGGTTCGAATTCAACCCGGCCGCCGACCTTTTAGCAATAATAACGAGATCCAGATAATTTTCCATGCGATGACAGTTGAGTCGAAAATATTCTCTCACAAATCGTTTTAACCGGTTACGTACAATTGCGTTGCCCACTTTTTTAGTAACCGTGATTCCCAGTCGCGATCTTTCAAGGTTGCTCGGTGCAAAGCGGATGATAAAATATCGGTCACGAACCTGTTTTCCGTTCTGCGACAGTCGAAGAAACTCCTTTCGCTTTAGAAGCCTGCCCGCCTTTTTTAATTCGTATCCGCTCAACCTGCTTCCATTCAATCGGAGACCCAATTTAAAGGTCTCAGCCTGATGCCCGTCGATCGGCGCTCCCGACTTTTTTATGCCGCTATACAGCTAACCGCTTGCGTCCTTTCGCCCTGCGGCGGTTGATTATATTGCGGCCGTTTTTAGTCGACATGCGTTTTAGAAAGCCGTGTTTACGCGTCCTTTTTCGACGGCTTGGCTGATACGTCCTTTTCATAGTGATGCCCTTTATACCTTATTTAAATTTCACCATTGAATCGAATTCATCCAGATGACCATTGTCACAAACTGAAAATAATAACCATACCATGTTATGGTTGTCAAGATTCTATTTGGAATTGCCGCCGTTTTCAGATAATAATATCTTGACATTGAGGTGTTCAAGACGGTATGAGTGTAACAATGTTTCGATTTGTATTGATCTATTTAATTGTTGTGTCTTTGGGAAATTGCCAAATGCCGGACAGGAAATAATTTATTGTTTGGTGGCAATACGGTAACAATGATCGACAAACTGAACCCTCAAGTCCTCAAACGGCTCGAAGCGCCGGTAATGGATATTTTTTCCAATTCGGATTTCCACAAGGCCACCATGCGGGATGTGGCCAAAAGGGCCGGTATCAGTTTCAGCACCATCTACAATTATTTCGGCAGCAAGGAGAAGCTGCTGTTCACTTTTGTCGATATTTCCCTCGGCAAACTGACCCACCGTATCGTCGATCATCTTCAGGGGATTGAGGACCTCAAGGAAAAAATTCGCAAAGGATTCTGGCTGCAGCTCGATTACTATGAACGACATCCCGAACTGGGACGGATTCTGTTCATGACCGTTCCCATGAAAACCTGGATGGCCGATGAAACCTTCGAACAGTGTAAAATGATCGACATGTTGATCGATACATTGCGTCAGGGTCAAAAGGAAAATATCTTAAATGCGAAGGTTCGTGCCGGTGTTCTGCTGGACTTGATGATGGGGTTCGTCCAGCGGTCATTTTTCATGTGGGTGTCCCGAGGGCAGACCTACAGCCTGTCGGCTGAATCGAACGCCATGTTTGAAATGGTCTGGCG
>JAOZUU010000155.1 GCA_029938515.1 Desulfobacterales bacterium
TAAGGGCACCCTGAATGATAGATTAGTATTTAAACCCAAACATAAAAGAGCAAGCGGTTTGTGTCAAACAAAAAATGATTCCAAAAAATACGGGTCAGGGAAGGGGACGCAATGGGTCAACGCGCTTGATGGTAGATACGATTTCATCGATAAGCGGTAAGAGGGTCCGACGATCAAGGGCTGATACAGGGATGCCGCCTATGGTCCTGGAAAGACGATCGGCTCGATCCTGGCTGATCCGATCTTTTTTATTGAGCACTCGAATTTCCGGTATGGTGTTGAGGGAGAGATCGGCCAGAATTTTTTCCACGGCTTTGATGCGTTCTTCGCAGCGCGGCATGCTGATATCGATGACATGCAGTAACAAATCGGCACTTTCAAGCTCCTCCAGGGTTGCCCGGAAGGCGACCACAAGGTCTTTAGGGAGGTCTCGGATAAAACCCACGGTATCGGTAATAATTACTTCCATATCCTGGGGAAATCTCAGTTTACGGCTCGATGGATCCAGGGTGGCAAACAACCGTTTCCCGGCCAATACGTGGCTGTGGGTAATTGTGTTCAAAAGGGTCGATTTACCCGCGTTGGTGTATCCGACAATAGAGATAATGGGGATCCGGTTGCGACGTCTTCGGATTCGCTGTTGCCGTCTATGTTTACGCACGTTGTCTAAAGATTTTTCAAGGGTTCGGATGCGCTGGCGAACGCGTCGCCGGTTGATTTCCAGCTTGGTTTCACCGGGGCCGCGACCGCCGATGCCACCGGTCAATCGGGACATGGCCGTGTTTTTGGTTACCAATCGTGGCAATAGATACTTCAGCTGGGCCAGTTCCACCTGTAGTTTTCCTTCCCGGGTCCGGGCGCGCTGGGCAAAAATATCCAGGATCAGTTGCGTGCGATCAATGACTTTAAGTTCGATCAGGTTAGTGATTGATCGCATTTGGGAAGGGGTTAGATCCTGGTCAAAGATAATTAAGGAGGTTCCTTCCTGAAGCGCCTGAATCGCCAGATTTTGCAGTTTCCCGCGGCCTAAAAGAAACCGGGGATCGATTTGCTTGCGAAGTTGTAAAACCGTATCGATAACCTGGATGCCGCCGGATATGGCCAGTTCATGAAGTTCAGCCAGGGCGTCTTGGGCGAATCGGCGCGGCGCCGTGGAAACACTCACAAGCAGAGCGGTTTCCTGTCCGCCGCCGGCGATGTCACGCCCGGCTTGACGGGCCGCCATTTCCGTTTCAATGGCCCGGATGAGTTCATCGCAACCGATATCCATCTCATGGGGAAGCATGGGGTCGAGGTGTTGGTACGGTTTGGTTTTTTTACCGGGAAGGATATGAGCGGCGTAGACGCGCGATGGGTCTCCATTGGGCGCTACGGCCACAACCGCCATGAGATCGAGCCGTAGAAGCGCCAGGTCGGATAGGTCGTCCGATGTTAATTGTTCGCCATCCAAATGGGTATGAACACATCGCAAGCCCTTTAGCCTGTCGGGCGCTGCTCGGTAATCACGGGTGTCAGGGATAACAATCTGTCGGCGGGTGCCGATGATCACAAAAGCAATTTTACCCCGTCGGGTAATCATGACGGCAATCTGCCGCCGAATTTCTCTGGAAAGCCGGCTTATTTCCCGAACGATGAGAGGTGTGGCAATAAATCGGGGGGGGATTTTTCGGCGATAGAGTTTCTCAATTCGTCTAATCTGATCGGTTTTAAGGCCGCCCAGGCGACCAAAAATTGTTTTCATCGATGATTATCCGGCGCTGCTTTGCCCGGGATATCCGTTCGGGTACTGGGATTCAGCGGCTTCCTCGAAGCGGGTATAGGCATGTAAAAAGGTCAACGGTACCTTACCAACCGGTCCGTTTCGCTGCTTGGCCACAATGAGTTCGGCAAGGCCTTTATTATTCTCCTTGTCCGGATGATACACTTCATCCCGATAGATGAAAGCCACCACATCCGCATCCTGTTCAAGCGCACCGGATTCCCGCAGGTCCGATAGTTGGGGGCGTTTGTCCTGGCGTTCCTCGAGTTTTCGGTTCAACTGGGAGAGGGCCACCACCGGCACGCTGATTTCCTTGGCTAGGATCTTTAGCGATCGGGATATTTCCGATATTTCCAAATCCCGGCGCTCGGCTTGTCTGCGGGTACGCATCAATTGAAGATAATCGATAATCACCAGGCCGAGTCCCTTATCGAGTTTCAGTCGTCTGGCCTTGGCACGGATTTCCATGGCGGAAATGTCCGGGGAATCGTCAATGAAAATCGGTGCCGGAGATAACACGCTGGCGGCCTCGGTCAGGTCCCGCCAGTCCGATTCACTGGAAAAGCCGCTGCGCAAGCGGAATGAATCCACCCGGGCCTCGGTGCAAAGCATTCTCATGGAAAGCTGCTCCATGGACATTTCCAGGGAAAAGAACGCCACCGGAACGTTGGCTTCCACGGCGGCATTACGGGCAATATTCAGGGCGAGGGCGGTTTTTCCCATACTTGGGCGGGCGGCCAGAATGATCAAATCTGAAGGTTGCAGCCCGGAAGTCATGTTGTCCAACTTGGCAAATCCGGAAGGCACCCCGGTAATCAATGTCCTGTTTTCCTGTTGTTTCTCAAGTGTATCGAAATTATGTGCCAGAATTTTACCGAGGGGGCGAAAGGCCGGGCGGGTCTGATCCTCGGCGATTTCGAAAATCGAAGACTCGGCAAAATCAACAATATCGTCCACCGGTCCCGGGTCTTCATAACAGCGCTTGGTAATTTCGTTGGCTTTTTTGATCAACCGTCGCAGCCGTGCTTTGTCATGAACAATTTTAGCATAATGATGAACATTGGGTGCCACGGGGACCGTTTCGATGATCGAAGCCAGATGGGCGCCGCCGCCGACCTCTTCAAGATGACCCGCATGTCGCAGTGAATTAGTAACGGTCACCAGGTCGATAGGCTCATTCCGATCGAAAAGATTCTCAATGATCTCAAAAATGATCTGGTTGGTCTTGCGATAAAAATCATTCGGCGTAAGAATCTCGATGATATCCAAAAAGGTATCGCTATCCAACAATATTGCACTAATCAGAGACTCTTCAGCCTCCAGGCTTTGAGGCGGAAGATGATGCAGGGAGGGATCTTTTAGGTTTGTGGATTTCGGCGGCATGATTTATCGTTTAGCGTACTGGATAAACTTGATGGTGTCGTGAAAAGTTCCATCTATGGCGTTGTAGTGTTATCAGGCGATTTGCATGGCACTGTCCTTGAAAGCATACGCCCCGTTTATGGGCCTTTATACTTAACAATCAGCGGTGCCTTTTATTAATCCATCAAATTGTTCGCCCTTGGCCGGTAAATCCGCTGGTACTGATTTGAATGGGTATATCTGACCAGGCCGTGAGCGGGTTAACGAACAAAACTGCTTAACGGCCGGCGGAATCATGGATTAACCGGTAAGCCAAGGTCGTCAAGCTTCCGGTACAACCTCAACGGTAATTTCAGGCTCCACTTCCGCGTATACCCTGATGGGAACCTTGTAGCTGCCCACTTCTTTAATCGGAGATTGCAACAGCACCATCCGCTTTTCCACCTGAATGTCCTGCTTCGCCAGGTTATCGATAATATTGTTGACCGTAATCGACCCGTAAAGTTTGTTTTCATTGCTGACCTTGGCGGATATGGTACAGGCCACATCTTTTAGTTGTTCAGCCATCTCTTCGGCCAGTTTTCGCTCTTTGGCGATCTGCAGATCAATTTTTTTTCGCTGGCCCTTGATTTTCTTGAGGTTTTGCGGTGTGGCCGCCAGGGCTTTGCCCTGGGGCAGCAAATAATTACGGGCATATCCATCGGAAACCGTTACCTCGCTACCGATAATGCCAAGGGCCTCAATGGTTTCATTTAAAATCACTTTCATTTTTTAACCTCTCACGTTCATCGGTTGGGTTGATATAAATACTTCATTCATTCGGCGTTTTTGTCAAGTTTTCGAAAATCAATCCAAGTATCGAAAAAACCAAGACCGATCACAACAATGAGCAGCAGTTGCTGTAAAACGATCAGGCCATATAAAAGCATCCTGGCTATCCTGGAAAAATGTTTTTTATTAAAAAAGAAAGAAACAATGGCGATTCCCTGGAAAAAATAGATCGTTAAAAGTACAATCAAGCCGTTTATCCCAATGATCTTGAGCCCGCTGGATGGTAAAAGAAGGATCCCGCTACATCCGATGACCAGCCAGACAAGAAGTTCAGGTGCGCGCCACTGATTGAGCCGGCCAAAGGATGGATAAGGCATTCTTCCGGCAGAAAAGACAGGTCGGGCTGTAAGAATATTCGCCCATACAACCAGCATGGTCATGGACGTTATCAGGGCCGGTGTAATTCTGACCAGGACGTACTGAATCTGCCCCAGCGAATCGGAAAGCATCCTGACATTGTCTTCCGGTATTCCCGCGCTTTTGTAGAGGGCCATGGTCAGTTCAAGATTTCGCATGACATAGGCCGATACGATCGACCCGATACTTTGATTCAGTGTCAGACTGTAAAATAACAATCCGGCGGCCCCCGATCCCAGAACAGCCAGACATGTCAGTCCCACGACCATCTCCACGGGCAGGTTTTTTTCAAAGAACATACTCAATAAAATGCCGATAAATAGTAATTCGGCAAAAAATATCAGGTCGACCCCGATGCTTCCGATCATGATATAAACCGCCACGGCGGAAAGAGCCGATGCGATCCTTCCATGAATACGGCTCAGCTTGATTTGATAGTACAAAACCGGAAGCGGGATAAACAGGGCGAAAAAAAAACCTAAAATAGGCAGATAAACCGCCAGACCAAATAAGGCACAAACCAGTGCAACGCTGCCGGCAATGTCCTTTATATCCGTTTTGGCAATATCAGACATCACCCGTTTCTCCTACAACCCCGTTTCATCGGATATTATATGCCGGCATCGCGTTTTTGTTTGACAGTACACCCAGTTTCAGACGGGGTATGCAGGACACGAGGTCATCTGCCCTGATACTTGCCGACGAATGGCAAAAGGGCAATGGAACGGGCGCGCTTAATCGCGCCGGTTAATTGCCGCTGGTGGGTGGCGCAAGTGCCGGAAATACGCCGAGGAATAATTCTTCCCCGTTCAGTGATGTAAAACTTTAGCTGGCCCGGATCTTTATAATCAATGATCAAACTGGAATCAGCACAGAATCGGCATACTTTACGGCGATAATATTTTCTTTTAAAAGCCGGTTGTCGTCTTGGGGGTCTGAAGGCCATGATTACTCCTTTTTGTCACTTTCAAGCTCATCGATCGAAGTTTCGACAATCTCTGGTTCAATATTTTCAGTCGCTTCAGATTCGGGTTCATCCGTCAGGGGTTCCCCCGCTTCAATCTCCGATAACGGTTGATCTGTCGGCACTGTAGCATTTTCTTCCGGCGCTTCAACGTTTTCCGATTGTTCTTCTTTCGCAGCTAAAGCAGCTTTTTCCCGAGCCTCTGCAGTTTTTCTTTCTTCCTCGGCAATTTCGGTTTCGATGGCTTCAGAATCGACCTCTTTATCTAAAAGGACCGTCATGAATTTTAAAAAGGCGTCATTGATTTTAAATCGCCTTTCCATCTCGTTAACCAGCTCGCTCGTGCCGCAATAATCGAGCCGGACATAATGCCCCCTCGGCTTTTTTTTGATTTTATAGGCCAGCTTCCGGTTGCCCCATTCATCGAACTTGACCAACCGCCCATTGTATTGGTTGATTTGATCCTTGACCTGTTCAAATAACGGTGCCCGTCCTTCTTCACCCAGGTCCGGATCGATAATTACAATCGTTTCATACCTTCGCATTTACCCTCCTTTTGGATTTGAAGCCCCGCGGTTTTTCCGCTGGAGCAAGGAAATAAACATTTCATATCTGTTTTGACAGAAACCATACTAAATAATACCGAATGAGCCGGTTTGTCAAGGATATTCGACAAAAAACGATTGTCAAACAACATCTTGACGTGAGAAAAGAAATGAACATATTTTTAGGATATCAATTTTATCTGGAAGACTATATTATAAATAATACAGGAGTGCCTCGCATGAAAATTACCGACAGGATTCACGGCTTTATGTGGCAATCGCTTACCGTTAATAATTGCAACACCTATCTGATTAACGGCGCTACTAAAATTTTAATCGATCCCGGCCACAAGCATCTTTTTGATCATGTTAAAAAAAACCTGAAGACAATGGGACTGGAATTGGACGACATCGACGTGGCTCTATGCACACATGGTCACCCGGACCACCTGGAAGGGTTAAGCCTGTTTAAGGATTTACCGGCCCGGACAGCCATTAATGAAACCGAATGGACATTCATCCAAACCATGGCCCCACATCTTCAGTCGTCAATGGGGATGACGTTGGATGGTCTGGCACCGGATTTTTTATTAACCGAAGGAAATCTGGATATCGGTGATGTGCATCTGCAGGTATTTCATACGCCGGGACATTCACCCGGGTCGGTGTGCCTGTATTGGCCCGATGAAAAGGTGCTGGTATCCGGCGACCTCATATTCAAAGAGGGACTCGGCCGGACAGACCTGCCCGGTGGTGACGGGGACCTGATTAAACAAAGTATCAAACGCATGGCCGAGCTGGATGTGGAGCTGGTGTTGCCAGGTCATGGTGAAATTATTGCGGGTGCCGATGAGGTGAAAGCCAATTTTGACCAATTGGAGAACTACTGGTTCTCAGTTATCTGATTCCTGATCCGGATAAACCGGAAGGAATAAGAATAGCCACAAAGCCGCCAAGGCACAAACAAAAAATGTTTGCCCGGCTGAAAATTCTTCAGTATTCTGACTCCTGACTTCTGACCTCCGACAACTGAATCCTGTCTCCTGACTATTCCAGATAAATAATCGTCACCTTGCCGTCTTTTCCT
>JAOZUU010000156.1 GCA_029938515.1 Desulfobacterales bacterium
GAATTCGATCCCGATCCCGATAGCGATTTCGATGAAATTAAAGCCAATCAATCCAGGGGACGGCTAACCGTGTCCCTGACTTCGACCATGTTGCCATAACTTTTTGAGAAGTTACGGGAAAATCACTCAGTTAACTGGAATTACAAGATAAAAACGGTAGATGAATGACACGAAGAGTTGTAATCACGGCGTGCAGCGCTATCACACCGATCGGACGAACCCGGCAGGAGATCGTTCGGCACCTGACTGAAGGTATTTCCGGTGTCAGATCGCTGCGTGACGACGGACTGCTCACAAAGCATATTCATTCTCGGGTTTTCGGTACGGTGGACTACCCCATTGAATATGATTTTAAACGCAGCCATCGTAAAACCATGGGGCCGGTCAGCTATTATGCCTGTCAAGTGGCCAGGGAGGCCCTGGAAAGATCGGGGCTGAAACCGGAATTCATCTCCTCGGGCCGCCTGGGCGTCGCTTTCGGTTCCACCCACGGCAGCCCCACGGTTCAGCGGAAGATATACAAGACCTTTTTCAGCCACTCGACTTCCAGATTCAACTCAATCGGGGCGGTGGACTATTTGAAATCCATGGTTCATACCACGGCGGTGAACATCACCAAGATGTTCGGTATCACCGGCCGGGTGATCTCCTCGTGCACGGCATGCACCACCAGCAGTCAGTCCATTGGATTCGGTTATGAAATGGTTAAATACGGCATGCAGGATGCCATGCTCTGTGGTGGTGCCGATGAGTACGATACCACCACCGTGGCGGTATTCGACAACCTGTTGGCCTGTTCCACGGAGTTTAACGACAATCCTCACCGGACCCCGCGGCCCTTTGACGTCCGGAGGGACGGCCTGGTGGTGGGAGAAGGCGCCGGAGCAGTGCTTTTGGAGGAATATGGATTCGCGAAGAAGCGAGGGGCGAGGATTCTGGGGGAAATCGTCGGTTTTTCCTGCAACAACAACGGCGGCGATCTGATTTTACCCAATCTTGACGGGATTACTCAAACCATCAGGCTCGGGCTCAAAGATGCCTGTATCGGTGCTGAAAAGGTGGATTTTATCAGCGCGCATGCCACCGGCACAAAAATGGGAGACATCATCGAGGCCCAGGCCATCGGAGGCGTATTCGGCCGCCGACCGCCGGTAACGGGATTGAAAAGCTACATGGGCCACACCATGGGGTCCTGCGGTGCCATCGAAACTATCATCATTCTCTATTTGATGGCGGAAGGGTTCATTCCACCGACGCTCAATCTGGAGAAAGTCGATGAGCGGTGCGCCATGATCCGGCATGTAACTGAAATTGAAGAAAGACCACTCCGGACAGCCGGTATTCAGAATTTTGCCTTTGGCGGCGTGAATACCTGCCTGATACTGAAAAAATTCGACGCATGACACCACCGTCCCCGGCTTAAGATGAAAGGACCTGAGGATATCCAGCCCAACCGGCGCCTGAAAACGGCGCGTGACGTGATCGTTACACTAATCATTTGGGCCTATTTTACGCTCGGATTCATCATTTTGTTCGCACCGTTTTATGGCTTCGCGGCTTTGTTTTCGAAGCATCGCGAGCCGGCCTTTCAGCGGCTCAACAGCCGATTCTACCGAGGTTTTTTTTTCCTGGCCCGGCTCCTGATGCCCGGACACCATTGGCGGGTGGACGAGCAGGTAATGAACATCCGGTCGTCGGTGATCGTTTGCAATCATCGCTCTTATCTGGATCCGCTGATACTGATTTCATTTTATGAGAAACATAAAACCATCGTGAAAAGCCGGCTGTTCAACATACCGGTATTCGGCTGGATGTTGAAATGGTCCGGGTATATCCCATCGGTATCCCAGGGCAAGTTTGCCGATCTGATGATCCGGCAGGTCGAATCCATGGGAGATTTTCTGGCCGCCGGTGGCAACCTTTTCATTTTTCCGGAAGGGACCCGCAGCCGGGACGGTCGCATCGGCCGGCTTGACAAAGGGGCCTTTAAAATTGCCCGGCGCTGTCGGGCACCGATCCGGGTGGTATTCATAAAAAACACGGAAAAAATGTTTCAACCCGGATACTTCCGGTTAGAGACTCATGGCCCGAATACGATCACGGTGGAACTGGCCGGCAGTATCGATGCCGCGCTATGGACCGAAACAGCTTCGCTGGCCGACATAACGGCCCGGGTGCAAATGATGCTTGAAACGAATAATCGGGCGTCCGCGCCCGCTGTTTAGAAGCTGTTTCAAAATTTTGGATCAGTTTAACCAAAACAAGCCGGGTGGTAATCTATGAAAATCGTTTTGATGTCCATGCCTGACGTGGCGCCGGTCATTATGCACGAGAGCGCCTTTCACATGCCCAATTGCGGAATCGCCAGCATCGGTGCCAACATCGGTGAAGGGCACGACGTCTATATTGTCGACCTGATCCGCAAGCGGCGGCAGGTACGCAAATATGTAACCCGGAGCCTGTTGAAACTCCGCCCGGATATCGTGGGGTTTTCAGCCATGGCCTGGCAGTATGCCACCTGCATCAAGCTGATCAAGTTAACCAAAAGCCTGTTGCCGGATGTCAGGATCGCCATCGGCGGGTACCATGCCACCCTTATGCATGAAGAGATCGCCGATTCCGGGGAGGCACGCTGGATCGATTTCATTATCCGCGGAGAGGGCGAAGAAGCTTTCCGCAGGCTGGTTGCCGCATTGCAGGGAAACGGTGGATTCGTGGACATTCCCTCCCTGTCATTCAAGAATGGCGGCGGATTCGTTCACAACCCCCGGAGCGAGCTGCTGGATCTTTCCCGGCTTAAAATTCCCATTCGGGACAAGCGCCGTCTGACCTGGGGATATCACATCATGAACCGCAAAGTTGAGGTGATGGAAACTTCCCGGGGCTGCACCCGCGGCTGTAATTTCTGCAGCATGAGCCACATGTACGGACGGACCTTCCGGCCTTTCCCCACCGAGCGCGTGCTGGCCGATATCGACGACATCTATTTCAAACGCAAGACCCGCTGGATATTCATAGCGGACGACAACCTCGTTCTGGAGCCGGACCGGGTCATAGACCTGTGCGATGCCATTATCGCCAGAAATTACCATCACCTGTATTTCGTGGTCCAGGCCGATTGCATCACCATGTCCCGGAACGAGGAGATGGTCCGAAAAATGGCCCAGGCCGGATTCAGAACGGTTTTTCTCGGCATTGAAAATGTCTCCAAAAAAAATCTGAGAACAGCGGGCAAAGGCAACATCGTGGAAGCCTCCCGCCAGGCCGTGGCCCATTGCCATAAATACGGCATCATGGTGGTGGGGGGAATGATTTTCGGTTTTCCCGATGATGAAGAGGCGGATATTATTGCCAATTACCGGTTTCTCAAGGAAATCGACGCGGATACCTCTTACTGCCAGATTCTCACGCCCTATCCCAAAACCGGCATGCGCCAGTCCCTGATCGATGCGGGACTGGTGACCAATCCGGATGATTTCTCGCGTTATAACGGCATGTGGGCCAATGTCAAAACCCGGCACCTGGAGGCCGACCAGCTTCAATATCTCTACTGGCTGCACCGACAGAAAGTGATGGGCTGGTGGGAACCATCGGAACGGGTGCGGCAGCAGGGGAAGCTGTGGACGTCCATCTGGCTCTATGCCTTTCGACCGTTTCTGAAAGTTGTTCTGGGTCGTAAGTCGAAGAAAATCGGTTGGGAGGGGCGCTATCAATTGGAAATGAAGCGGCTCGAAGGCGTTAACCGTTTCAGGGATTTAGATGCATTTTGAACATGAAGGAAGTCTATATCGCCAAAAGCACCATCATCACCGGGATCGGTGATACCGTCGAAGAGAACTGGGGCCGGTTGAGCGAGGGTCGCAGCGCCATCGGCACCATCCATCATTTTGACACCGGGCGGCTGCACTATCACCAGGCGGCCTGTGTGGCGGATCTGAGGCGAAAACACACCGAAAACCACATCTGCGTGCTGATGGAACGGGTATTGGACCGTATCAAGCCGGTGCCTCCAAAGACGTTCATCATCTGGACGGGCATCAAGGGCAATGCCGAATATATCGAATCCGGACAGAAAAAAGATATGCTTCACCTGCCCGCTCAATACCGGCAATGGGTGGCTGATAATTTGAGTATTGCAAACAACGGGATCGAGATCAACGCGGCCTGCGCCGCATCCACCGTGGGATTGGCACTGGGTGCGCAGAAGATCGCGCTGGGTAAGTATGACAGCGTACTGGTTTGCGCCGCAGATCTGGCAACCCGTTTCGTCCATACGGGGTTTTCGGCTCTGAAAGCCCTGACAGCGACCACCTGCCGGCCTTTTGACCGCCGGCGGGACGGCATGTGTCTCGGGGACGGGGCCGTTGCCATCCTGCTCACGGGTTCGGATACCGCCCGGAAAGCAGGTTCAAAGCATCCGGTGCGCATTTCCGGGTGGGGCATCTCCAACGACGCCACGCATATCACCGGACCGGCGCGAGACGGTCGCGGATTGGCCGCAGCCATTCAAACGGCACTCCGGATGGCCGGAATTCATCCCGATGGCGTTGAGGCGTATTGCACGCATGGGACCGGCACGGTCTATAACGACAGCATGGAGCTGGCCGCCATAGAGAACGTTTTCGGCCCCCGGCAATTCCCGGTGTTCTCAATTAAAGGTGCCATCGGACACACCTTGGGCGCTGCCGGCGGCATTGAAACGGCCATTTGCCGTCAGGCCCTGGAGAAAAAGTCCGTACCCCCGACCATTGGGATGGAAAATCCGGAAAAAGAAGCCATGGGGCGGGTATCCAGCACGGCCCAGTCTTTTGGTGGACAGAATATTCTGACAACCAATTCCGGTTTTGGTGGCGTCAACGCGGCTATTTTACTTCAGGTTTAAAGCGAAAAAATGGAAATAAATATTATTGGCGGCGGATGGGTGACCGCAAAAAATCATGGCCGGATGCGGGATGGCGCCAGGCCGGTTTTGACCGCAGGCGCTCCGGTACTCCCCTCCGTTGAAGACATTTTTTCACACCCCCCGGCCCGCTACCGGCGATTCGATGCATACACCCGGCTCGGTTGCGCGGCCATATCCCTGGCCCTGCAGGATGCCGGCCTGGCTCATGCAGACCGCGAACGCCCGGTGGGCATCGTGGTCTCCAGTGTTTACGAATGTTTCGAAGTGGATCTTGCCTATTATGAAACCGCCGGTGAAGATGGCGGCATGTTTGCCAGCCCGAACCTGTTCTCCTATACCCTGCCCGGTATCGTCACCGGTGAGGCGGCGATTCATTTTAAATTAACC
This sequence comes from Desulfobacterales bacterium, assembly GCA_029938515.1. Taxonomy (GTDB): domain Bacteria; phylum Desulfobacterota; class Desulfobacteria; order Desulfobacterales; family QNYZ01; genus QNYZ01. Next base: position 5,291 of record JAOZUU010000156.1, read on the forward strand.
GGCCCGACGTTTACGGTGGGTGATTCCATTCCCGGCCGGGGGTATCCGGCCTTGGCAACATCCGTCGATGTAATACGAACCGGAACCTGTGAAACCATGGTAAGCGGCTGGCTGGACAGCCCGGGTGACCGGCTCGAAACCAGGGTCCGGGGCGTCGATCGAATTCGCGGCGCCATTTTTCTGGTTTTGTCCTCAGGGTGTAAAAATAATGTCCTGACACAACTTCGAATAAAAGATTCCGATCTGGTTACGGCATCCGGAGCAAAACTTCGATCGGCTCTGGATCTTTTCGAATAACAGGATTTACAAAAACTGCATTACCGCTTTGCCGATGCGGGTTTGCCAAACGCCTTTTTCGCCAGGGCCCGGTTACGGGGGCGGAAGGTGTCGTCTTCCATCTCTTTTCGGATCACCTGTTGAAACAGCTTGAACATCTTTACCTCCTGGGATTCGTGGGCGTAGAATGTGTCCCAGGCATATTGGAGCAGTTCCTCCAGTTTTTCCGGCGTCATCTGTTTCGGGTGATACACCACCTTATCGGCCGTATAATCATTCCAGTCAAAAGAGAAAATTCGATTCTGCGCTTTCAGATCTTCATATACCCGGGTGTGGGGAAAGGGCGTCAGCACGGTGAACTCCGCCAGGTCCAGGTCGATCTCAAGTAAAAAATCGATCAGACGTTTGAGGCTGTCTTCCGTGTGATCGTCAAGCCCGAGAAGGATCGTACCCTCAACGGCGATACCATGGTCATGGTAGCGTTTGATTCGGTCCCGGATGTAGTCGGAGGTGTCGAAGATGGCCTGGTAGACATACCAGGCCCCGGCCCGGGCCGCCAGATCCAGAACATCGGGGTGATCCTCGATGGGATGGCTGCACCATTTCTTTTTAAGGGGGATCATTTCCTGAAACAGATCCTTTTCCCACCGGGTGTCCTGGGCCAGAGAGTTGTCCACGATAAACAGGCGGTTGTTATCGATAGCGGCCATTTCCGCGATGGCTTTATCGATAGGACGCGGCCGGAATTTCCTGCCGCCCAGGTAGGCCACGGCACACGGATAGCAATTATACCGGCAGCCCCGGGACGCATGGACCAGATCGACCATCTGAATCCCCCGGTAGTTGTAGAGGTCTCTTTTCAATAAGTCGCGCCGGGCCGAACCGACAATTTCAATGGGGGGCCGATCCTCCAGGTAATTGTAAATATTTTTCAGCTCTCCTGCTGCAAAATCGGTAAACACGCGCGCCATTCTCCCTTCGGACTCTCCGAGGAAAACCGAATCCGCGTACGTCAGCGTTTCTTCAGCATGAAGCATGGTGGCGATGCCGCCGAAAATGACTTTTATCCCTTTTTTTCGGTAAAGATCGGCAATCTCCCAGCCGCGCTTTACCTGGAGGGTGAGCATCATGGAAATACCGACAAAATCCACCGGATCATCGAAGTCGATGGATTCCACGTTTTCATCAATGAACTCGATCTTCACGTGATCCGGTATTGTCGCGGCAAAGACAACGGGGCCGTGGGGAGGCAAATGAAATTCGGTTTGCCGGCTGAGTCTGGGCCATTTGGGATATAT
>JAOZUU010000157.1:0-3077 GCA_029938515.1 Desulfobacterales bacterium
TGTGCTATAAAACCATTTCTTCCGATTTTGTGGAGGATAAAAAACATATCGATCTGTCCGCTGAACCGTTGATCATCGTCTGTGCCGCCGGGGCTCGTCCGGCCGTGGTGGGTGACCTGGTCAAGGATACCGCTATTTTCCGGGCCCACAAAGCCGCGCCGATAGTGATTGCCGACGAAGGTGAAGACCGGTTCAGGCCCTATGCGACCCACGTCCTTTATGTCCCCAGGGTAAGTGAGCATCTGGCCCCGATTTTAAATACCCTCGCCGGCCACATCTGGGGATACCATGCCGCTTTGGCGATCCATGACGGGTCACGGTTTATTTACCGGTTCCGTGAAGAATTACGAAAAGATTTCCGGGATTATTCCAAAAGGGAACTCGATATGTATGACATCATCATGGAACCGACCTTTCGGGAAAAAATCGCCCGTTTTTATTATGAATTTCGAGCGCGCAAAATGGCCGGAAAATTCCCCGCCGCCCTCGGTTTAATGACAGCCACCGACCTGAGTCTCCTGTTTAAATATCTCGCCGGCCGACTGCCGGTTTCCGATTTTAAAATCGATTTCGGTAAAGAGGGATCGGCCCGAAACATGATCGACACCCTGTTTGCCAGTCTGGGCGAAGCCATTAATGTGTTATCCCGTCCGGTGGACGCCATTAAACATCAGGCCAAGACGGTGACCGTCGGCACCAGCCGGATCGCCGACCGTACGGAGGGAATCCTTTTTGAGGCCTTGACCCACCACGCCATCGAGATCTCCCGCCTGGTCAATCGCAACGTCATCGTTTTGCGAAACCTCCAGGCCATTGTTCAAGCCATTCCGGGAAGCATTTTGTACCGGATCAGCGGTTTAACCGCTCTGGGTGAACTGACTGATCAAGCGACGATTGAAGTCATGAAAAAAGAAGGGATCCTGGCGCCGATTCCTTCGCGGGTGGAAACCGATACCCATTTAAAGGGGACCAAACGCATCATTGTCAGACAGGGAAATGTCTACACCGGCAAGGGGAGAAAGGACGACCGCAGCATTATCGTCATACCGGTGCTGTCCGATGTGCCCGGTGCCAGTCACACCATCGGGCAACTCCTGCTCCTCAATATCACTTTTCGGGAGACTGTTCCCCTGGCCGCCAAAATCCGGGCAATGGGTGGAAAATATGAGCATATAAAAAATATCGTCCAGGAAAACAGCATCGTTTGGAAAGACGGCCATCTGGACATCGTCCCCATGTGCGACCTGTTCGGCCGTTCGGCGGAAAAAATCGGCGAATTGATTGTCTCCCGGGTGAATAAAACAAACAAATCCAAGTAGGGGTAAAAAATCTTTCGCCCCTACTCGGATTTACGCATCGGTTCCTATTGCAAACTGCGTTATCTATATTTTTTGCTTATTTCGAGAAAAAGCGAGGGCCGCGCCGATAAAATCCCTGAACAAGGGATGGGGATCCATGGGTCGGGATTTGAACTCCGGATGGAACTGGCAGCCGAGGAACCAGGGATGATCGGCAATTTCGGTTATTTCCACCAGCTCGCCGTTGGGTGATGTGCCGCTGATGATCAAGCCGGCATCTTCCAGGAGCTGGCGATAGTCATTGTTAAATTCGTAGCGATGGCGATGGCGCTCTGAAATTTCGGATGATCCGTAAGCATGCGCGGCGAGGGTATCTTTCTTTAGATGACAGGTGTACGCTCCCAGCCGCATACTCCCACCCTTATCGGAATCGACGTCCCTCTTTTGCACGGTCCGTGTTTGTTCATCGTACCATTCCAGCATCAGAAAAATTACCGGGTGGGGCGTTTCCTTATCAAATTCGGCGCTGTGGGCACCGGTCAAACCGGCCACATGCCGGGAAAATTCAATCATCGCCACATGCATACCAAGGCATATCCCGAAAAACGGGACCCGGTTTTCCCGGGCAAATCGAACCGCCCGAATCTTCCCTTCGATCCCCCGTGATCCAAATCCACCGGGCACCAGGATTCCATCCACACCGGCCAGCAAGTCCCGGCAAATCTCCCGGTCGGTAATCTCCCCGGAGTCGATAAATTTCAAATGGACCTTGCAGTTGTGGGGAAGTCCTCCATGAAAAAGGGCTTCATTCAAACTTTTGTAGGATTCGATTAGCTGGACATACTTTCCCACCACGGCAATGGTCACTTCGGAATCCAAACCATTGATCCGTTCAATGAGCGCTTTCCAGGGATCAAGTAACGGGGCCCGGGTCCAGATATTCAATTTTTCAATGATTTTATCATCCAGTCCCTCCCGGTGAAAAACCAGGGGGACTTCGTAAATACTGGGCACATCCTTGGCGGTGATGACCGCATCGACGTCCACGTCGCAGAAAAGGGCGATCTTCTTTTTGATATCCGTGGGCAGGTATCGATCCGTCCGGCATAGAAGAATATCCGGTGCAATCCCGATACTCCGCAGTTCCTTGACACTATGCTGGGTAGGCTTGGTTTTCAATTCCCCGGCTGTGACGATATAGGGAACCAGCGTTAAGTGTATATACAACACGTTTTCAGGGCCCGCATCGACTTTGAACTGGCGAATCGCCTCCAGAAAGGGGAGGCTTTCAATATCACCGATGGTTCCACCGATCTCCACGATGACGACATCCACATCATCGGCCACCAAACGGATACTGTCCTTGATTTCATCGGTGATGTGGGGAATGACCTGGATGGTACCGCCTAGATAATCTCCCCGGCGTTCCCTGGAAATGACCGTGTGATAGATTTTACCGGTAGTAAAATTGTTATTCTTACCCAGTTTGGCCTGGGTAAAACGTTCGTAATGCCCCAGGTCCAGATCCGTTTCGGCCCCGTCATCGGTAACAAATACCTCACCATGCTGAAAGGGATTCATGGTGCCGGGATCAACATTGATATACGGATCCAGTTTCTGGATCGTTACCCGCAATCCACGGCTTTCCAGCAAGGCGCCGATAGCCGCCGATGCCAGCCCTTTCCCCAGGGAAGACAACACCCCGCCCGTAGTGAAGATATATTTTGTTGTATCACCCATGGCGTCCTTTTGATTTGAATGTCTGATGAATGGTGGTTA
>JAOZUU010000157.1:3177-6846 GCA_029938515.1 Desulfobacterales bacterium
AGCAACGAATCCGCAAAACGGGCCGATCCACCGAGTTCTTCTTCTATCCGCATGAGCTGATTGTATTTTGCCACCCGGTCGCTGCGGGACATGGAACCGGTCTTGATCTGCCCGGCATTGACCCCGACAACCAGGTCGGCAATGAACGTATCTTCCGTTTCGCCGGATCGATGTGAAACGACCGTTGTGTAACCGGCCTGCTTGGCCATTTCGATGGCCTCCAGGGTTTCAGTTACCGTTCCGATCTGGTTCAGCTTGATCAGGATCGAATTGGCAATTCCCCGCTCGATCCCTTTTCCGAAAATCTTCGGATTGGTTACGAAAATGTCATCGCCCACGATTTGAATGGCTCCCTCGAGACGATCGGTCATCACCTCCCAGCCGTTCCAGTCCTGTTCGGCCAGACCGTCTTCGATGGAAAGAATCGGATATTTATCGATCAGGGCGTCATAATAATCGATCATTTGATCGGCCGTCAATGAACGGTTTTCCGATTCGAGGCGATATTTTCGGTTTTTATAAAATTCGCTGGCCGCCGAATCGAGTGCGATACCGATATCCAGGCCGGGTTTGTATCCTGCAGATTCCACGGCATTTAAAATAAACTGGATGGCCGCCTCGTTTGAATCCAGGTCCGGGGCAAAACCTCCCTCGTCACCCACCGCCGTGCTCAATCCCTTATCTTTAAGAATTTTCTTTAGCTGATGAAAGGTCTCAGCCCCCATACGGATCGCCTCACTGACGGATTTAGCCCCCACCGGTACGATCATGAATTCCTGGATGTCAAGATTATTGGCCGCATGGGCGCCGCCGTTGATAATATTCATCATCGGGATCGGCAGAGTCCGGGCGGTGATACCACCCAGGTACCGGTACAACGGCAGGTCATATGCATCGGCTGCGGCCCGGGTCGCAGCCATGGAAACGCCTAAAATAGCGTTGGCGCCCAGCTTGGATTTGTTGGGAGTACCGTCAAGTTCGATTAAAAATCGATCCAGCGCCATTTGATCCGCCGCGTCCAGACCGGATACGGCCGGTCCGATTTTTTTATTCACGTTGTTGACTGCCGAAACCACCCCCTTGCCTCCGTACCGCTTGGACCGCTTGTTCCGTAATTCGAGGGCCTCGCGTTTCCCGGTGGATGCTCCGGAAGGGACGGCAGCCCGACCCATGGCGCCACAAGCCACGGTGACATCGACCTCCACGGTGGGGTTTCCCCTGGAGTCTAGAATTTCTCTTGCCTTTACATTTACGATACCGGTCATGGTGTCCTCCTCGGGAAAAATAGAATTAATTACAATAACAGACGGTTACATCAACCTTTTCTTTGAGCCGCTTGACAAATCAATCAAACCTGTTACCCTGCCTTATTTTCATTGTCAAGCATGGAATTTCAGCAGACCTGTCTGAGCCCGTGTATCGGTTCTTAATGATTTAATTCAGGTTTATACACATGATGAATAACAAAATCGATCTGTATTCCGACGCCCATCTTTTCGTCGCCGCCATCCGGGTTCTCAGCCACCGGAAGAAGGCCCCGCCAGCCCTGGATCATGTCTGCCGCCATCTTGCCATCTCTTTGGAGCGCGGGGGTTACATCCTGCGGCGTCTGGAGAAAGAAGAAATCATCGAGATTGTCAAGCAGCCCCATGGCGATCGTTTGTTTGTTAAAACGCACCTGAATATCGAAGATTTCAAACACCGACAGGCACAAAGTGACTTGGATAAAGCCCTGTCCGAATTCAAATCCGAAAAACAAACCTTTTCCAGAAAAATCGAATCAATCCAAGCGGATCAGGCTAAAAAGAAAAAGGACCTCTTTGCCAAGCTGAATGATCAGCTCAAAATAGATCAACCCCCGACGGCCCGCAATGATAAATGACGGCAAAAAACAAAGAAATATTTTTTATTTTATTTCCGACGCCCATCTGGGTCCGGATCTGCCCTACCCATCCCATCGCGAAACCATTCTCCTCGATTTCTTCCGTCAGATCCGGAATAATGCCGATCAACTGTTCATCATTGGTGACCTCTTTGATTTCTGGATTGAATACCGCCATGTTATCCGTTCTGATTATTTCAATGTATTGTGTGCGCTTGCGCGGTTAGTTCAAGACGGAATTAAAATCCATTATATCGCCGGAAATCACGATTTTGCCCTGGGGCCTTTCTTGACGGACCATATCGGAATTCGGGTACACCGGGATTTCCTGGCGATCACGAGAAATGAAAAACATATTTACCTAACCCATGGAGACGGGCTCATCGATGCCGATAAAGGCTACCGCCTGCTGAAGATATTTTTAAGAAACCCGATCCTTCAGAAAAGCTACCGGTTGCTTCATCCGAGCATGGGTATCGGTATGGCATCTTTTTTTTCAAAACTGAGCCGCCGGCAGGAAGTAAGCAAGGGCCCCAAATTCGGCCATCAAGCGTATCGAAAGGCCGCCTGGGCTTTGGCCGGACAAGGATACGACGTGGTAATCATGGGGCATACCCACCGGCCGGAGATTATTCATCGTCATGGAAAAATTTACTGCAACACCGGCGATTGGATAAAATCATTTACCTATGCCTCCCTGGAATCCGACACCCTTCGTCTCTGGCGTTACCGTCAGGGACGAGCACCCGTTGAGATAGCCCCCATAATATTAACTCAATAATTGTTGAACCTCATCGGTATACACACCGGCCGCCTGGTAAATCACCAGTGGGGAATCCATTGATGTTCCCGGCCGACCACCGGCGATCCCTTCGACTAAAATGCGCCGGGCTGAATTCGCTGCGTAGGAGTGGACGGTTCGCATCCGCTTGGGTTCGATTCGAGCGGCACGCATCCGGCAAAACAGATCGGTGATCCGTTCGGCCGGAAAGATGATGAAAAACCGCCCGCCGGTGCGGAGCATCCCGCGAGCAGTGGCCGTGATGTCCTCCAAGGTCATTTTAATCTCATGTCGGGCCAGGGCTCGTTCGTTATTCGGGTTGATTCGGCCGGCCCTGATCCGGCCAAAAGGGGGATTGCAAACAATGCTATCCACAGGCCCCTGACTCTCCTTCTGGGAAAGGGTGGCCATATCCCTTTCCAGGATCCGAATTCGATCACTCATCTTGTTTTCGGCCACATTTTTACGGGCCAGCCCGGCCAGGGCCGGCTGAATCTCAACGCCGAACAACTGCAGGCCCGGATATCGATGCGCCAGGATCAACGCAATAATTCCGCACCCGCATCCTAAATCGATGAGGCGATCCCCTGCTTTGGGCCGAACATATCCGGCCAGCAGAATCGCGTCGATGGAAAAACGATAACCGGTTTTGTGCTGGTAAACCGTCAAACGGCCGTTTAAAAACGTATCACCGGTGACATGGGGAGTAGCGGATGTCGCGATCAATGGATACAGACCATTGTCATCTGTTTCGATCGTTATATTATTCAACATTCTTTTCTGATTCGGGAGATGGTTCCACCGGCCCGATCCTGAAACGAATATCATCGATCAGATCTTTATTAAGGGCGGCATTCAGTTTATCGATGATCTCTTTTTTATTAAACCTGAGCTGATGAAGCCAGACCGAACTACTGGCATAGACGATTAAAAGCCGGTCCTTAAACGCAGCGGGCCGGGTGTGAGTTGCTATTTCAATTCCAACAACCGCCTCCCATAGTTCCCA
>JAOZUU010000158.1 GCA_029938515.1 Desulfobacterales bacterium
ACCAAGCATATCAGCAAGGAGAAGGCCGAAAAGCTGGGCGCTTCCCTGCTGTGGGACAAAGGCTTGAAAGGCAAAATAGGCAGCTGGGGCGGCGATTTCAGGACCAACATGTGGTACGCGGCGTTGCACACCGGCCAGAGCCCCAACAATATGACCGACCTGAAGGCCATATGGGCGGCACTGCGTGAACAGCGCGGTCTGATGAAAAAATATTGGAGCTCCGGCGCCGAGCTGATGAGCCTGCTGGCCAACGAGGAAATCTATGCCACGGTGGCCTGGTCCGGGCGGGTGGCCGCACTTCAGCAGGAAGGTAGCCCTATCGGCTACCTCTCCCCCAAGGGCACCTACTCCTGGATGGAATACATCTTCGTACTAAAGGATACCGATCTGGAAATCGCCCAAAAGCTGCTCAATTTCATGCTGGAACCGGCCGCGGCCATCGCCGTGTCCGAGGGACAGAATTATCCGCCCAGCCTGGATCCGACCAAGGTGAAATTGACCGACAAAATCAAGAAGATGCCGGCCTTTGACCCCACCGGCAAACTGGACGGGTACCTGTTTGCTAATCCGTCCTACTGGAATGCCAACCAGTTAGAATGGACAGAGAAATGGGATCGAATCAAGGCGGGAAGTTAGATCGCCTGGTTGCGCTAACAGGTTCAGTGTTCAACGTTCAGGGTTGGCTTTTCCATAAGTTTATAAGTTTTCCGCTACTTTTGGGATTCAACATTGTTTTTAACCGTGAACCCCTGAACTCTGAACCTTTAAACCCGTGAACGGTTACGATCACTTTTCGATAGATCAATGGTCGTACATACCATTTGATCGACGGGATCGGACGCTCTTTATTGGGGGTTGTCCGACCCCGGCATCAGACAAACGAGAACAGGAAGGCAGGGAAAGTTGGCGACCGACAAGAAGCAGCCCATGGTGCAGTTCAAAAACATTTTAAAACGGTTCGGCAACGTTGTCGCTGTTGAGAAAATGGATTTTGACATCGAAGAGGGAAGCCTGGTGACGCTGCTGGGCCCTTCCGGATGCGGGAAGACCACCTTACTGCGCATGGTGGCCGGACTGGAGGAACCCACCGAAGGCGATATTTTCATCAAGGGAATCCGCATCAACGACACCCCGATCCACAAGCGAAACCTGGGAATGATTTTTCAGAACTACGCCCTGTTTCCCCACAAAAACATCTTTGACAACGTGGCCTTCGGCCTGAAATACCGGGATGTGTCAAAGGAAGCGATCAATGAAAAGGTGACGCGGGCCTTGGAAATGGTTCGCCTGCCCGGCGTGGAGAACCGCATGCCCAGCCAGCTGTCCGGCGGTCAGCAGCAGCGCATCGCCATGGCACGAGCTATCGTGATTGAGCCGGACGTACTGCTGATGGACGAGCCTCTCTCCGCGCTGGACGAAAACCTGAGGGAGGAGATGCGGCGGGAGGTGGACAACCTCCAGCAGATGCTCGGCGTCACCACCATCTTTGTCACCCATGACCAGCGTGAAGCGCTGAGCATGTCAGACAAGATCCTCGTCATGAAAGATGGCCAAAAGCAGCAGGAGGGTAGCCCCGAGGCTGTTTACAATGAGCCGGCCAACCATTTTGTGGCGGATTTTCTAGGTCACTCCAATTTCATTCAGGGCGAAGTCGTCGATGTCGACGACGATCACGTAAACGTTAAAATTGAGACCGGTGATGTCCTTTTTGCGGAAAATAAAGGCGGATTCTCGAAAGGGGACCCGGTGGAAATGATCGTCCGCGCCCAGAGGTTCGATGCCTTTCCCAAGGATGAATTTGAGCCGGTGGAGGGGATGAACCACTTTGAGGGCCGCATCAAAGACCGTAGTTACATGGGTGGAGAGGTCAGTTACTTTATCGAACTGGGCGCCGACCGCGAAATTCATGTCATCAGTATGATGAGAACACGGATCTACAACATCGGCGAGGCGGTCAGTGTGCAGGTATCGCCACACCACTGCCATCTGATTCCCATGGAATGAACCGGCTGACCGTTTTAACGCAACTCTTTCGCTCTGAGACCTGAAAGCAGACACTGTCGTTTTCAGGTTTTGTTTTTTCTGTGCTTGCTGGTCGACTAGAACGCGATGCTGCTTTCTGAAACACCAAGGGGAATATAGGAGTTTGCAAAAATAAATTTATTCCATGCCCTGAAATGGAGACCTGATAATGAATTTCTCCCGGATGGCTGAAAAACTCGCGCATCGATTTCCGTTGCGAATAGTGACCGTTGACTCACACACCGCCGGCGAACCCACCCGTTTAATCTTCGGTCATGAAAAACTGCCGGGACGATCCATGGCCGACAAACGTCTCCACCTGATGGAAAATATGGATCATATCCGGTGTTTGATGACCCGGGAGCCGAGGGGGCACCGGAATATATTTGCAGCGCTCTTCACCGAACCGGCCACCACCGACGCGGATTTCGGGCTGATCTATATGGATGCCAAGCGGTATCCCTACCTGTGTGGTCATGCGGTTATCGGCGCTGTTATGACGGTTATCGAAATGGCTATAATGCCGGCCAGGGATGGAATCCATCCGATGATCGTAGATACCCCTTCGGGCCAGGTCCGTGCCGCCGCAACCGTTAACGCGGGCAAGGTGGAATCGGTCACTATTGAAATGGTGCCGGCCTTTGTCCAGCAAACGGGCTGTCGCCTGGATTTGGATGGAATGGGGGATTTGGATGGAATGGGTCGAATTGAGGTTGACCTGGTTTGTGTGGGCGGTTTTTTTGCCATGGTGGATGTCGCTCAGTTGGGACTTTCCCTGGATCGGGAAAACCATGGACAATTGATCGATATGGGGATGGCCATTATCGACGCTGCCAACCGGCAATTAACGATTAACCATCCCTTGCGCAGTGACATTCGAACCGTTGATGTCACTGAATTTTATGATACGAATAGCGATGAAAACATGCATGGAAGAAGTGTGGTCGTTTTTGGCGAAAGTCATATCGACCGCTCTCCCTGCGGTACCGGAACCACGGCCAAAATGGCACTGTTCCATCACAAAGGCTTGTTCGATCTCAACCAGCCCTATATCAATACCAGTCCGCTCGGTACGACGTTTAAGGGACAGCTGATCAAGAAAACTCGGATCGGCGATATTGAAGCGGTGGTTGCTGAAATTACCGGCAGTGCCTATATTACCGGTGTGCATGAATTTGTCGTCGATCCCCGCGACCCGTTTCCAGACGGATACCTGTTATGAACCTGAAAAGTCTTACGCCGGATCTCATTCTGATAAATGGTGATATCCATACCCAGGATCCCTTGATTCCCCGGGCCAGCGCAGTCGCTATCGGCGGCGGCCGGATTCTGGCTATTGGTGATCGAGATGCCATTCAACCAATGCGTCAGAACCATGCCAAAGTGATCGATCTTGGCGGCCGGCTGGTGTTGCCCGGTATGACCGATGTACACTTTCACTGCTTTGAATGGGCCCTCAACCGGCAACACCTCGCTTTGGCGGATGTGATTTCTTTCGACCATTTACGTCGGAAAGTCGAAACCTGGATCGAACGGTTGACGCCGGGGAAATGGGTGATCGGACAGGGTTGGAACGAGGCAGACTGGTCGGAACCCCGCATGCCGCTTGGTCGGGATCTGGACGTCATTTCGCCGCACAACCCGGTGGTTCTGTGGCGCTGCGATCTGCATCTGGCGGCGGTTAATTCGCTTGCGCTAAAAGCCGCCGGTATTCAGGATGATACACCCGACCCTAGGGATGGACTCATCGAACGGGATGAAAACGGCCGACCCACCGGCATTCTCCGGGAACTGGCCATCAATCTTGTCCGGGATGCCATTCCATCCCCATCGGACCCGGAAGCAATCGATGCACAGAAAGATGCCGTTTCCGAACTCCATCGCCTGGGGCTGACCGGGATCCATGATACCCGGTTGATGAACGATCAAGATGGCGACCTGGCGCTTCGTACGTGGCGACACCTGGATGCAAACGGAGATCTCGATCTACGCTGCTGGGTGACTCTGCCCGGCGAACAACTGGACGAAGCCATTGCCCGTGGTTTTCGGACCGGTACCGGAAATGAGCGTTTGCGGATCGGGCATGTAAAATTTTTTGCCGACGGTGGGATGGGTGCCCGTACGGCCTGGCTCTACGAACCCTATCTGGATGCTGAGCGTGGAATGTCCATGATTTCTATTTCTGATCTGAATGCGGCGATTACGCGGGCCGAATCGGCGGGACTGGCGGTTATGATTCACGCCGTGGGTGACCGGGCCAATGGCGAATTGATCCGAATGTTCGAAGCGCGCATGAAAGAAAAAAGCGACTCTGGAACCGATACCGAATCAACGCTGATCAATCATCGCATCGAGCATGTCCAGATGATTCGTCCGGAAGATATCCCACGGTTGGCGCGCACCGGTGTAGCCATATCCGTCCAACCCCACAACATGATCCTGGATATGAAGATGATTAACGCATCGGTGGGTTCCCGGGGTCGATGGACCTATGCCTTTCGAGAATTGATCGATGCGGGCATTCCGGTTATGCTCAGCTCGGACAGCCCGGTTTGCGATCCCAGTCCTTTAATCGGCATTCATGCCGCCGTTACCCGCCAAAGGACAGACGGTACTCCCTCCGGTGGCTGGTATCCGGAATCGAGAATTCGCGTTGATGAAGCGATCCGTGGCTATACGCTGACCCCTGCCTCGGTACACGGTTTGAGTGATCAACTCGGCAGTATTACCGTCGGTAAACATGCCGATCTGATTGTCCTCGACCGCAATCTCTACACAATCGACCCCATTGAAATCGCCGATGCGGCTGTGGACATGACCATTTTCGACGGACGGATTGTTTATTCTCGCTAAATGATAGGAAGTTTTTTCCTGCCCCTACCGAATATCCTCCGATGATTCAGGTTGCATATTAGTATAGCTGTATATAATATTGCATATGTTCATTGGAGCGCCGCAATAATGGTGATCGATAACGAGATCTACCTCCTTTCCATGAAGAGTATTTAAAGAAAAATGTCCTTAATCTCAGATATATTCGCCCTGGCTGCCCGCGATTTTCGTCGTACGTGGCCCCAGCTCTTGGTCACCGATGTGATTTTTAAGGCCATCGCCTTCGCCCTTCTGACACCCCTTGTCGGGTTCGCTTTACGCTTCTTCATGTCGACATCGGGGAACACCGTTCTTGCCGATCAGGACATTTTATTCTTTGTTTTGAGTCCCGTCGGTCTGGTTGCGCTTGTGACGATCAGCACTATAATTCTCGGGATTATCGCTTTAGAGCAGGGGTGTCTGATGACCATCGGTTTGGCCGCCATCCGAAACGCCCATATCGGTAATCTGGAAATTCTTTGGGGTAACGCGCGGCACGCCGGGTCAATCCTTCACTTGACGATCCGTATCGTCACACGCTTACTTCTTATAGCGGCACCCTTTCTTGCTGCAGGGGGGCTTGTCTATCTAACCTTGCTCACCCATTTCGATATCAACTACTACCTGACGGAAAAACCGCCGGTTTTCTGGTTGGCGGCAGGTATTATTGGTACACTCCTTGTAGTCATGACGATCTTGATAGTTCATCGTCTCATCCGCTGGGCCTTCGCGCTACCCCTTTATCTGTTTGGAAATTCAGACATTTCCGGTGCATTGACTATAAGCCGGGAAAAAACGAAAGGCCATCGGTGGAAAATTTTTCTGGTATTAGCCGGATGGGCCGGAATGAGCCTGTTCCTGTCAGTACTCATTGCGGCAGCCGTCGGGCTCCTGGGCCGCTTGATCCTGCCTGCGTTTACAGGATCGATGGAACTCCTGGTCTTCATTATGGGCGGGCTGTTTTTGCTCTGGAGCAGCGTGAACCTTGTCATTAGCATTTTTGTTGCTTCAGCCTTTGCACTCCTCATCGTCCGGATGTATGACCGTTTCGTAAAGTCTCTCACAACCGGGCGCATTGGGTCGGAGGCCATCGGTTCGTCGCCAGTCGGCAAGAGGTGGAAACTTTCGTTTGGAAAACTCCTTGCGGGATTAGCTATCGTAACCGTCATTGCCGTGTTTATCGGTGGTTCCATGGTGGACAGGATTCGTCTGGATGACAACGTCCTTATCATGGCTCACCGTGGTGCCGCGGGCGCCGCTCCCGAGAACACCCTCGCCTCGATCGAGCGTGCCATTGCCGACAAAACGGACTTTGTTGAAATCGATGTTCAGGAGACATCGGACGATGAAATCGTGGTGATTCACGACAGCGATCTTATGAAGGTTGGCGGTACCAACCTGAAAATCTGGGACGCCACCTATGAACAGCTTCAGGGTATCGACGTGGGAAGCTGGTTTTCCCCTGAGTTTAGTGGAGAACGTGTCCCCAAGCTTGAGCAGGTTCTCATACTCTGCAGGGACAAAGTCCGTGTCAATATCGAGCTAAAATACTACGGGCATGACAAGCGTCTTGAAGAAAGAGTGGTTGAGATCGTGGAAGCTGCAGACATGGCCTCACAAATCGTGGTCATGTCCCTCAAGTACAAAGCCATTGAAAAAATGCGTAAGCTGAGACCGGACTGGACTCTCGGGCTCCTGACCGCTAAAGTCGTGGGCAATCTGACAAAACTCGATGCTGATTTCCTGGCGGTTCACACCGGAATCGTGAACGGACGTTTCGTTCGGGATGCGCATAAAAAAGGCAAAAAAGTATTCGCGTGGACTGTTAACGACGCACTTCAAATGTCGAAAATGATCAGCCTGGGAGTCGACGGACTCATCACGGACGAACCGGCCCTTGCCCGGTCCGTTTTGAAAGAACGCGCCGA
>JAOZUU010000159.1 GCA_029938515.1 Desulfobacterales bacterium
AGGCCGGCTTCCTTGAGGATGGATTTATAGTCCGGCGGTTCATTCTGGTCGCCGCCACAACCGGATAAGCCGCTCCCGATCAATAAACCGATGATTAATACAGCACCGCCTTTTAGTAACCAGCCGCTCAATCTTTTGAAATCATACATAATTTTTTGCCCCCTTTTCATCAGATGGTTTTCTTTTTATTTCGTCATGCAGCAATACAAACCAGATCAGCTGGTTTACCGATCGGACCGGCCATCTGGCCGACCGGGTAACTGCGAGCGTTCAAATATAATACTGTTGTTTTCGGGTAACAGTTGATTTAACAACGTTTAGCGTTTCGGTCAAGGCAGCAATCACATGCTCCCGGATATCACCGGCCACCACGAGGTACATCACATCATCACCCACCGCCAGATCCTGGTCTTCGGCGATCTCCACCAGAATATCCACAATACCGGGTTTTTGTATATTCTCAGCGATTACCGCCCGAAGTTTCGCATGATCTACGCTGATCCTCAGTCCGGAAACCCGGCGGCCATCCCGGGCGGTACCCCGCACAATTCCGTTGTGGCAAAGAATCATCCCGATTTGATCAGCCTTCGGGTGTTGTTTCATTTTTTTTATCAATTTTTCCAAGTTCATATTTACCTCGAATCAAGTTAGGGGCGTCGCCCCAATTGGAATGCTGGAATCTTGGCAACCATCCGCTTGGCCAGATCCAGATCTTCAGGCCGATTGATATTGAAAAAGGAGACCAGATCGGGATCTACCCGGCGCAGTTTCTTCTCGGAGATTTCGTGGATTCGTTTTTTACCAAAAACCCGCTGGATTTTCATTTGGCTCCGGGCGACGTGTCTTTCCACAAGGGGCAGGCTTTTTTTGGCATAAACGGCACAGAGCGGCTCCAGTCCGGCCGAAGTAGCCGGTATGCTAGCCCCGCCCGACGGATGACTGGCTTCAAGGACCGTTTCAATAAGGGCCGCTTTAACAAAGGGTGTATCACAGGCACAGACGAATATATGGTCACGGGTTGCGTAAAACAAACCCGTATGGATTCCTGTCAAGGATGCCCGGAAGGAAAAAAGATCGGCGGCAACCAGGCAATCAAATCCTGAAAATAAAACAGGGCTGTTGGTCACAATGATAATTTCGTCAAACAGATTCCTGAATAACCGGTAAAGCCGTTCGATAATGGTCTGGCCGTCCAGCCGGATGAACGCTTTGTTTTCTCCGTTGAATCGTGTGTTCAGGCCGCCGGCCAGAATGACACCCGTAATCGGTTTTTTCATGAGACTCCCTGCCAATTTGGATGGGATCGGTCGGCATGATATGAGACCGCTAAATAAAAATCAAGCTGGAGAAAAATTATTTACCTGAATGCGCCCTTCCATCCGGTTTTAAGGGCCATGTAAAGAAATAAATCCACAAATATGACGCCGGATCTTAGTTCGTATTCGGTGCTTACGCCAACGGTGCATATTAGTATATTCGCCGTTGGCATAAGTACTGAATACGGGCGAAAAGACAAGTAAGATTGCGGATTTATTATTTTCCATGACCCTAACATGCCGGCAAGGAAAAATCCTAAAAACATCATGACCGATTGGGTCAATTCACAATACTCCCTCTAAGGACGAAAACAGGGCATCCATGGTAGCCGATGCCAGCATTTCACCGAACAGGGTGTGCTTGCCGCAATAACATATTTCCGGGGGAGCGGATCCGCTGACAACGGTGATAGCATCGGTGCCGGTGCCGGTGGCCGTTTTTCCGGTCACCGGGCTGGTAACGTCAAGGTCCTGTAAAACAGCGGCTTTGGCCTCGGTCACAACCATGACCGCTTCCACCTGGGCCGCCTGGGTGAGGATGGCATTAGTCAGGATGATGATATTGATCGTGCCGGGTTTTAGCCTGTCTTCATCAAACGAGCGATATTCGGCCGGGTCTCCTGCCCTTCGGGCATTGGAAATCCCGGCGGTGACCAGTACGGAAACCTCCACGCCCCGTGCTGATCGACACACGTTCCTGAAAGATGTCATCCGGGCTGAAGTCATCATACCCACGGTAATTCCCGCCCACTCCTTTCGGCGACAGTAATTTCGAAAGGTATCCGCCAACGGTTCAAACGGCCCTTTGGTGCCATTGAAATTTTCCATTACCCTGAGGATGAGGAGATGATCGGAGTCAATCAATCCGCCGTTATGAGGTGCCGAGGATAAGACCCGCCGGGAATTGGGAAACTCGATATGCACATATTCGGATGTATGCTCGATGATGTCTTGGGTTATTTTCTGTTCCACATTCATACCTAATATTCAGATTATATCACTCTTAAAGTACAGGCCTCGACGTCATTAACTTGCAGGAGCGAGCTCTGCTCGAGATAAATACTCTTGATAAGTATACTATATCGGAATAGATTCCGATATAACCTATCCAAATTCGGATTAATATGCGAAATGAAGTGAGTATGCATCCAAAGGACGGTCGGATTCGCGTGATTGCAGATGATCGCGAAAGATCGAGTGAAATCATCACCGCTTTTTCCAGAATCAAGAATGTTTCGCTTTCGGTCAAGCGGCTTTCAGCCGGTGATTACCTGGTTGATAACCGGTTGATGTTCGAACGAAAAACATTGAACGATCTGGCGATATCGATCATCGACGGGCGGCTGTTCAGGCAAATGATCCGGTTGGCCCGTTCACGCTATAAAGCCGTGCTGATTATAGAAGGTACCGGCAAAGATCTGACGAACATGGGAATCCGGCGTGAAGCCCTGCAAGGGGCGTTGATTACGGTTAATCTGATTCTGGGAATCCCGATATTGCGATCAATAGACCCGTCTGAATCGGCCCGTCTGATCGTCTACGCTGCCCATCAGATCAATACCGTCATTCAAGGTTGCTGTCAGCGACCGGGATATCGTCCCAAGGGCAAGCGGCGTCGACAGATGTTCATACTACAGGGGCTGCCGGGTATCGGCCGGGACCGGGCCGAGCGACTTTTAAATGCCTTCGGAACTGTCGAAGCCGTCATCATGGCCGGTACCGAAGACCTGCAGCACGTCGATGGAATCGGTCAAAAAACCGCTGAAAAAATCAAATGGGCGGTGTCCGAAGAGATATCTCCCTATGGGTTGATGGAAGATTTTCCGATCTAATTCTATTTTGCATTCAAAACGATATCAAGGCAGCCAGGGGGCAATACAGGCGTACTTGACCGTGCACTGATAAAGCCGACAACGCAGCGAACACAGTGAACGCTTGAATGCAAATTGGAATAATTGGCCGGGAACTTCCCCGATGAGGTTTATACCAGATTGTATCTTTCCAAACCCGATTCCACGATCCGATGGAGCAGTTGCTGGTAATCCGCCTGGGGGCCATTCGCTGACCCGCGATACAGCGTATACATTTGCGGGCTCCAGCTCTTGATGGGTTTAAGCCCCGGAATCCCGTTGACCTCGATAATCTTCAACTGATCGTTGGCATTAAGACGCATGTCCACCCGCACATGATCCAGGCAGTTCAAGGCCTTAACGGCCGTTTTGCAAAGTTGATTGGCCTCTCCAGCCCGGGTCTCGGGAATACCGATTTTGGTAATGCCCACGCCCCGCATGTCGCTCTTCAGGATGGGGTACTTGCCGTAACTCCCACCCTTGACGGTGACCACCCCAGGCAAAAACTCCTGGTTTTTTCCGTTGCCGATCATTAACACCGTGTATTCGGCCCCCGGCAGATAGTCCTCGATCAAAGCCGGTTGCTCGTAAATCTCATGGATGTGCCGGACACGCGCTTCGAGTTCCGCCGGTGTATTGACCACGCTCTCGTCACTGATTCCCACCGACCTCGATTCGCAGCTCGGCTTCACGAAGGAGGGAAACTGAACGTCGGGCAATTTCTCACCCACGTCCACCTGGTTATAGGTGGGAACCGCGATGTTATTTTCGTGAAGAATGCGATGTGTCCAGGTTTTATTGATCAGCTGCTTCATGGTCAGGGAACTGGGGCCGATGTAAGGGATCTGCTTGCGGTCGAATATATCCGCCAGCCAGGCATCGTCGTCCACGTTCAGTCCGATGATGTCTTCTTTGTCGGAGATATAGTAAAGGGCGCTCCACGCGATATCATAGCTCTTGGTGTTGATGGCCTGGATGAAATCATCCATGGTGTTTACAAAAGCGATCTCTGCGGATTTTCCGTTCGAATTCAGGGCGTCGCACAAAGTTTTAGTTACACTTAGATCTCCCCAACCCTGGGCATCTCCGCCGGGACCGGTGATCAACAGGATTCTCTTCATCTTCTCTGTTTCCTTCCAATTTGGGCGAAATCTTTAAGTCAATGTAAACAGATCCGGTATCCGTTCGTAGTCCCTCAAGGCTGCCGCCGTTTCGGTCGATTGCTTTTCAATGATTCCCGAAATGGCATCGATTTTTGTCTGGTCCCAGACAATTCGTGATACCACCCGCAAATCTACTGCTGCGCAATCGTACCGATTCCCATCAGATATATCGAAAAGGTACGCCGCCATGCGCCGGTTCGGGTCGAGAATGGAGACCCGTCTTCCGGTCAGGTGTTCTAGTTTCTCCCGGATGAGCCCTTGTGCGTATCCAAAATGAGTGCAAAACAGCGCGGCAAACACTTCAGATTGGGTCGAGTCAAGCTTTTCCGCTGCCTGGCCCATAAATGTATCAACCAGTTGTACTACCGCATAACTGCCGGGTCCTTTTTCGATCCGGGTTGGCAGCTGGTCGCACGACTGTACGACGAGCCGATCCGGGGAGATGCCTTTTTCAATCAGTCGCGAACGATGAATGTCGGAGGTGATCGTGGTAACGGTTCCCAATATCACTGCGGTGGCATTCGCCACTCTGGAAAGGCGCTTATAAACCATATCCACCCCGAACCCGACAATATCGATCACGGGAATGACTTCCCCACGGCCGAACACAGTCCGGTCATAAAGGACGGACAGAGTGTTGCAGGCGATCATGATGATATCCGGCCGGAACCGTTTCATGCCCGCCAAGGCCCGATCGAACACCCGAATACGCTCATCGGTGTCTTTCAAGCCGTGGTAGCCCCGGTGCTGCTCGGGCCAGGCATTGTAGTAGATCAGGGACACATCCGGAAAAATCGGATCGCTTTTGAGCCTGGCGGCGATCTCCGCAAAAATGGACAGACCGCCGAGACCTGAATCGGTAACAAGAATGGTAACATGTTTTTTGACAAACAACGATGCGATCTGTTCGTTCACGACAGGTTCCATCGCTTTACTCCGGCAATCCGTCGATAATTTTCCGGTTGAAATACTCGTCGACAAATGCAACGGCCCACACCGGAGCTTCGTCCAAAGTTCCATCCATGATCCGGGTCATCAGATCGGTGAGGTGGTGGTAGTGCTGCAAGGTGGTCAGCCGGTTTCTGAACATGGCGGCGCCTTTGGGACGTTCGTTTTCAAACTGATCCATGATATTTGCGATTTCATCTTTGAATCCGCTGACCCCATAGTGTTTGAGAAACCCGTGCCATGCATCCGCGATGCTTTCAGTGTTCTCAAGGGGTGCGGAGAGGGTATCCAATTTTTTTAAAACCCACTGCAATTTTTCTTCTTTAAGCAACATCAGCCGGTCGTGTCCGATTTCATAGGGAATGATTTGGATCGCGACCACACCATCTTCGTCCACGCTGGCTTTGACCATGTAACCGATTTTTCGGTACTGGAGATCGGTGGGCTGAAAAAAGACAAAATTGCCCAGGCTGTAGCAGATGGGTACGCCATTGTGGATCTGCACCCCCTGGGGAACGTGGGGGTGGTGTCCGATGACGAGATCGGCACCGGCCTCGACAATGCGCTGCATGGCAACGGTCAGATAAGGGGGTGGAAAGGGGATATACTCCACGCCCCCATGGCAGATGACGATGATCACATGAACATCGGACCGAATTTCTTTGACAAGATCGATCACCCGGCCGACTTCCCAGCCCAACACTCCCGGTTTTCCCGGGGCGGCAGCGGTGAGGTCTTCGCCCTCGCTGAAACTGATAATGCCGATTTGAATTCCGTTTGCCGTAACCAGCAGCGGTTTTTCCGCTTCGGCCAGAGAAAGTCCGGCGCCGGTACTCTGGATACCGTTTTGGCGAAGCAGATCCCGGGTCCGGACAAAGGCGTCGGTGCCGTAGTCGAACACATGGTTGTTTCCAAGGGTGGCGACCTCGAAGGGAACCGCGGTCAGACCATTGATGTGTCCCGGAACCCCTTTCAGGACCGCACCACTCTTATGTACCGGTGTTCCCCCGTCCACCCCCTCGTCTATTAGGGGACATTCGAGATTGACCAACCGCAGGTGGCTGTCCCGAAGCACTGGTAGCAAATCTCCGTAAATAGCTTCCGGGTTTTCAAGAATCGTGTCGCTGAAATCACGTATCGGCGCCCAGTCTCCGCAGATAACCACTTCAGCGGCGGGATCCCCCGCGCCTCCCCTGCTCCAAACGCCCTTTTCCCAGTCAATTTTTCTCATCTCTGTTTATTTGATATCTCTCCGTCTGCTGTTTCTTCTATATCTGTCAACAGTTGATAATTATTGTAATCCTTTATATGAGCCATATATTGTCATTATACGATTTCCTTTATTTGCCAAATAATAATATGCGGTTGCATCTTTTTAGCGGGAATGGGTAATGAGACACTTTTTAACGACAAATATCAGAAAAAGCGGTAAAGCCGCTTAATATAAAATCGTACAGCGATTTTATTCAATGTAAATCCTGGGGACCCGGGAGGTCAGGGATGATACGATCTCATAGTTGATG
>JAOZUU010000160.1 GCA_029938515.1 Desulfobacterales bacterium
ATCAAATGCTATGGCGAAGTGAAATTTCCTTAAGGACACCCAACCCAACAGAATAAAAGGCTATTGAACCAAAATTCCATTTATGCTATTTACAATTTTGTAAAAAACTTATACACAACACTTGTACACATTTACACGTTTTCGATTTGGCTTGATGCTCAGAAGAAAGTTATTTCAGCATGTTATACAAATTGTGGTGGCGAACCATCAAATCCCTGCATCGCCACCAATAATAAAAAAGCCGTAATCCTGATGGGTTGTGGCTTTTTCATTTTTGTTCAAATTACACCCTTTCTTTACTTTCTCCAAATAACAGATTCGATTCCCGTGCGGCTTTAATCACATACAGTTGAAACGCTTCAACAGCCGGTGGCAAACTATAACCTTTCATACTGACGATGCCAAACTGTGATGTTATTTGGGGAGTAAAAATAGGAAGATAAACCAGATCCCCCTTTTCTACCGCATCCTCGAAAATCGGCTCCAATCCCAGCCCTATCGCATCACACGCTTTGGCGGTCTCGATGAGAACCTTGAAATACTGGCATTCGATGATGCCATTAGAGAGCTTTAAGGTGCTTTTTAGAGGTAAACCGGCCAGTTCCACCAATGCCTTTACCGCCGCTTCGGGAAGCCATGGTATGGCAATGGGAAAATCGAAAATATCTCTTAATTTTACGGCCTTTTTTCCTGTCAGAGGATGCTTTGGGCGGCACGCATAGCAGGCTGCATTGGCCAGACCCAGCCCAACATGTTTTCCCTGGATGAGACCGCCGATGTCGGTCTTGATGAAGCGACCCCGGTTGTTGAAGGTATCGGCGAGGGTCGGGAAACCCACTTTACCGGTGAAATCGAAAAGGTAACCCTGGAGGTAAGGTAGCGTAAATAGGTGCTAAAACGGTTTAACATGCTGAAATCAAATAGTTAAACATTTTCGAATTGAAGCAGGCAGATACCCCGGATAAAAACAAGCTTGCTTTCTGCGCAAAGCGTGTTATTATTCGTTTATTCAACAAGGCCCTGCCTTTAAATGGGTGAGGCGGTTTTTTTCTGTAGGAACAGTTCATTTTATAATGTGACATCCTCCAGTTTAAGATTTTGAAAATTTTTAGAAAGGAGGATGTTATAATGGCTAATGGAACTGTTAAGTGGTTTAGCGACCGAAAAGGGTTTGGATTTATTGAGCAGGAAGACGGACCGGATGTGTTTGTTCATCATTCAGCAATCAACGCGGACGGTTTTAAATCCCTCAGTGAGG
Organism: Desulfobacterales bacterium; assembly: GCA_029938515.1. Lineage (GTDB taxonomy): Bacteria > Desulfobacterota > Desulfobacteria > Desulfobacterales > QNYZ01 > QNYZ01. The sequence continues at coordinate 1,259 of JAOZUU010000160.1, forward strand.
GCGACCAGGTGACCTTTGAAATTGAGCAAGGCCAAAAAGGCCCTGCTGCCGTAAATGTCACTGTCAGCTAAATTCCAACACTTGTAAAAAAAAAGGGGCATGCTTCCAGAGTTTAGGGGGATGCCCCTTGCTTTCTTAGAGTGATTTCCGGGGAAAAGAGACTAACCACAGGATATGCCGAACCTCTGAAAATACACTACAACGCCGGAGATGGGACTTTTCACGAGGCCATCGCTCTTTACCCGGGTGCCTATCCTGCATGTGAACCGCGATCCACCCCTTGATGATGGGCAGTGCTTGCTTTTCCAGCGGAAAATAATCGAAACAATGAAGGGGAAAAGGTATTTTGTATGAATATCTACATCGGAAATTTATCTGATAACACCACGGCAGATACTTTAAAGACCTTGTTTGCCGAATTCGGAGATGTCGAAAGTGTCAAAGTGATCAAGGACAGGTCTTCCGGCAGATCAAAGGGATTCGGATTCATCGAAATGCCCAGCAACTCTGAAGCAGATCAAGCCATCAAGGCGTTGAACGGAAATCGCGTAGACGGTAAAAACATGAAAATAAAGCCCGCGGATTCGGGCGGGAAACGAAGTAAAAAGAAACGCTTTCGCCGACGAAGAAGTTATTGAAACGGTACAATAAATTGCGAAATTGCTTTTTGCGCGTCCCCTTAGTGTCCTCATACCTTTTTTTTCTTGATATTCATTATAGATCTACAATACCAACAATTTACGGGAATCATTGATCCGGGTTCTCCTTTTCAATCCGATCGATGTTTTCAGCGATCGCCCCCACTTTTTTAACGATTGCACATATACAGTGAGCGGGTATATGGGACCGGGAAATCACAACAAATTGCCAAAAACCTGGCCAAAGTGCATCGTTTAAGAGAAACTTTTGCGACAATTGACATCAGCTGTTCAATAATGGATACTTTTGGCCGCCTTAAAGCCGAGTTGAGCCGTAATGGGGAGGTGGTCGATGATTTTGATTTGATCATTGCCGCTACCGCCATCACCATGGGGTATTCGGTTGTCAGCAACGATGAGAAGCTCTTTTCAAAAATTCATGATTTATCGCTGGAAAACTGGACGATTGTCGGGGACAGATAAGGCCCCCGGAAAAAAATAAAGGATTTTACTTAACGGTGCAAATCGGGTCTATTAGAAAAAAGGAGAACGCTTAAGATGAAGTATGAAGAAGTCATTGTTGAAACAGATGAAAAACACATCGGAACAATCACATTAAACCGCCCGAAACATTTAAATACATTCAGCAGTAAAATGGCCGAAGAGCTTTCTGATGCGCTCATCGCGTTGGATGCGAACAAAACCGTTCGGGCAATCCTTCTAAAAGGCGCCGGTAAGGCCTTTTGTGCCGGCATTGATGTCAATGAGCTTTCCAATAAGACGGCGATGGAATATCGGGATTGGATCGAACGGATGGAAAATCCACTGGTCGCGATTTCCAACATGAAAAAACCGGTCATTGCGCAATTACATGGCGTTGCGGCGGCCAATGGCATGGGCCTTATTGCCGCAGCGGATCTCGCTATTGCCTCGGAGAATGCCCGCATGGGACTTACAGCAATCAACGTGGGGCTGAATTGTGTCGGCCCCGTCATTCCGGTCGCCAGATGCGTGGGGCGGAAAAAAGCGCTGGAATTGTTGCTTTATGGTAATCTGATTGATGCTGCGGAAGCGCTCAACCTGGGGCTGATAAACAGGATCGTCCCCGGAGACGAACTCGATTCAGAGACACGTCGGTGGGCGGAAGAATTGGCGCAAAAGAGTCCCATCGCCGTACAAATTGCCAAAAACGCTTTTTACAAATCCGAGGATATGGAATATAAGAAGCAATTCGCGCACATGAATGAGGCTTTCGCTCGTTTGTGTACAACCGATGACGCTAAAGAAGGCGTTCGGGCTTTTTTCGAAAAAAGGAGACCTGTTTGGAAAGAAAAATAACGACACAAACAGCCACCGTCCTGATTGTCGCCACAATGGACACTAAGGGAGAGGAAACAGCGTTTTTAAAAAACTGTTTCAGCAGAATGGGCATCCCGGCCCTCATCATGGATGCGGGTATTCGCGACGAAAGTCTTGTACCGGTAGAAATCACCCGTGAGCAGGTGGCCGAATCCGGCGGCAAGACCCTGGTTGACGTGAGAAATATCGGCCATGAGGGGGAATCGCTGAACGTCATGATATCCGGCGCATTAAGGCTGGCACAAAATCTGTACCGCAAAGGTGAAATTAACGGCATCATCAGTCTGGGTGGATCCATGGGAACAACACTGGCCACAGCGGTGATGCGAGCCTTTCCGATCGGGTTTCCCAAAGTGATGATTTCCACCATGGCTTCACGGGATACACGGGCCTTTGTGGGCACCAGTGATATTCTCATGCTGCATTCGGTATGTGATCTGGTGGGTATCAACCGGATTACCGTCAGGATTCTACATAACGGGGCGGCTGCCATGGCCGGTATGATCCAGCACCCACCGGAAGTTGTTCCTATGAATAAACCGGTGGTCATCGTGTCGACCCTTGGCACGACGGAGGCATGCGCCCAGCGCATACGACATGCATTGGAGCAAACCGGCCGGGAGGTTGTGATATTCCATACCGTCGGCGCCGGTGGCGAAGCGATGGAAGAGATGATCGCACAGGAAGAGATAGCGGCCGTCGTGGACCTGTCTCTTCATGAGATGGCGGATCATCGCTTCGGTGGAGATTATGATGCCGGACCGCTGCGCGGGTCGGCAGCCCTTGAAAAGGGTATTCCTACAATCCTGGTGCCCGGCAATATCGATTTTATCGTAACCGGGCCTAAAGAAAAGGCTCAAAAAAAATTCCCCGGTAGGATTTTCCACCAACACAATGCCGCTATTACAGTGGTCCGAAGCGACCCAGAGGAAATGGAAACCCTGGGATATGTCATTGCCGATATTTGTAACCAAGCCAGCGGAACCTGGTCCATTCTTATCCCCATGGGTGGGTTTTCAGCCTTTGACAGCGACGGTGGACCCATGCCCGATCAAAAGGCACGTCAGTGTTTCACCGACGCGTTGCAACAACGCCTCAACGAGAATTCCAGAGCCCAAACATTTCCTTATCACATCAATGACCCGGATTTTGCGCAAATAGTTGTCCAGGCATTGGACTGTTTCACCGCAAAACAATCTCAACTGAAAGCACAGAAATAGTGACTAAATTGACACCCGCTGCTCCCCCTTCGATGAAAAACCAAGCGTTTAAGAGTCAACTTGGACCGATTCTTGTGTTGACATCGATTTTTTTTATCAATTTCATTTCCCGGATTATTCTGGCCCCCTTGATGCCGAGTGTGGTCTCGAATTTACATTTAAGCAATGTGGAAGCCGGATCTTTTTTTCTTCTTATTTCCATCGGCTACTTTACGACGCTGCTGGGTTCGGGATTTTTATCCGCATATTTGACACATAAAAAAACCATTACGTATTCGATTTTTGCGCTCAGCCTGGCTCTTTTTTTAATATCGCGCAGCCAGGAGATATGGAGTATCCGCCTGGGCCTTGTTTTCCTTGGAATGGCGGCGGGTCCGTATATCCCCTCGGGAATTGCAACCCTGACGGCATTGACCACTTCCCGGCACTGGGGAAAGGCCATTGCCATTCACGAACTGGCTCCAAACCTTGGTTTTATTGTGGCCCCCCTGGCGGTCGAGGCTATTTTGCTCAAATTTTCGTGGCGCGCCGTATTTGTCCTTCTCGGTCTGATCGCTTTCATTCTGGGGATTGTATTTGCCCGGTTCGGTCGCGGGGGTGAATTTAAAGGTCAATTTCCAAACATTGCCTCGGTTAAAGCGATTCTTTCAAATTCCACTTTCTGGATCATGGTTGTTCTCTTCAGTTTGGGAATAAGCGGCACACTTGGGATTTTTACGATGCTGCCGTTATATCTGGTCAGCGAACATGGTTTCGAGCGGAACTGGGCCAATACGTTAATCGCAATTTCAAGAATCGCCGGGCTGGGTATCGTCTTTTTTGGTGGATGGGCCACGGATCGTTTCGGGCCAAAGCGAATTCTGAGGGGCGTCTTTATCCTATCCGGGATATTGACAATGCTGTTAGGATTGACACCCAAAAGCTGGATTGCAGTCATTATCGTATTGCAGCCGATTGTGGCGGTGTGCTTTTTCCCCGCCGGTCTGGCCGCATTATCCATGATAACCTCGCCAAAAGAGAGAAACATCGCTGTTTCCCTCACGGTTCCGCTGGCCTTTTTATTCGGTGGAGGTGCGATACCGGCAATGATCGGTTTTATCGGAGACCTTGGATTTTTTGCGTTAGGGGTCGGTCTGGTTGGCGGGTTAATCCTGACTGGGGCAATCCTTCCCGGCTATCTGAAGTTTTATGCTCATACCGAAGAAATATTGGAATAATCGTATGTTCAGAAAAGAATGAAGCAGGAGATTAATAATGACTAATACCTATCGAATCGCCGTGATTCCGGGAGACGGAACCGGGCCCGAGGTGATCAATGAGGGGCGAAAGGTGCTGCAAGCGGCGGCGACCCGATATAGGTTCAATCTGGAGATGACCGATTTTGATTTTGGCGGGGAGCGTTATCTGCGTACGGGTGAAGTGCTGCCGGAGACCGCCGTGGACGAACTTCGCCGGTTCGATGCAATCTACTTGGGTGCCATCGGACACCCGGATGTCAAGCCGGGTATCCTGGAAAAAGGAATTTTATTGAAACTCCGTTTCGAACTGGATCAATACATCAACCTGCGACCGGTACGCCTCTATCCGGGCGTGGAGACACCCCTTAGAGACAAGACACCCGCGGACATCGATTATGTGGTGATCCGTGAAAACTCGGGTGGCATCTACACCGGCACCGGTGGTGTCTCCATGAAGGGCACGTCCCATGAAGTGGCCGTGCAGAGCATGGTTTACAATCGCTTTCAGGTGGAGCGCTGCCTTCGATATGCTTTCGATTATGCCCGCAAGTTCGGAAAAAAAGCGCGCGGCCGGGGCGAGGCCAACACCCTGGGCCTGGTGGGTAAAACCAACGTGCTCACCTATGTCTTTGATCTTTGGGAACGGGTATTCCACGAAATCGGCGAGAAGGACTATCCCGATGTGAAACGCGAATACTACCATGTGGATGCCACCTGCATGTGGATGGTGAAAAGTCCGGAGTGGTTCGATGTGCTGGTGACCTCCAACATGTTCGGCGATATCATTACCGATCTGGGTGCCGAAACCCAGGGCGGCATGGGTATAGCGGCAGGCGGTAATATCAACCCGGAGGGTGTCAGTATGTTCGAGCCCATCGGCGGCTCGGCCCCCAAATATGCCGGTAAAAATATCATCAACCCGTTGGCCGCTATCTGCGCCGGCGCCATGATGCTGGAAACTCTGGGGGAAATTGAAGCAGCCAGCGCGGTCGAAGATGCGGTCAAAGAGGTGACCGGTACCCGGATCAAAAGCCTTTCCGCCGGAAAGATGGGTTACACCACCAGCGA
>JAOZUU010000161.1 GCA_029938515.1 Desulfobacterales bacterium
TTGCGCTGCTGAAAATAGGCGTACAGGTTTTCAAATAATCGGAACCCTTCCGTCATGCGTTGGCCATCGTTCGGCCGGGAGGCCGTAAGACCGGTCAAAAGAGCGTTGAAACCGTCCGTTTCGGCACGGTCGTATTTGGCGTCTTTCAAGTCGATGTCGTGAATCACTTCGGCCAGGAGGACAAGCGCCCGGTCCTGGAGCTGGAAGCGCTGGCACATGACCTCAAATGTGCACCGATCTCCCTCGTGGGTGTATTCTCCGTCGAACATATCGAAACGAAGCTCGCCCGGCGCGGGAGTATATGGCGTTGCGTCGACGAATTTAAAAATCGCTGCATTGTCCACAAAACGCCGGATCAACCAGCCGCACGCAATGCGGTCGACAAAGAGATTTTTTCGTGTCACCCAGATTTTCCCTTTCAGTTTGTCGACCCCATCCTTAACGGCGGTCGCGGCTGATGCTTGACCCGACAAACGGGCCGTCAAGTCCTTGATCAAGATTTCTGCACCCCCCCGCTCCGGTGCTTGAAAAAAATCGATGGCCCCAACTTCATCCAGGCGGCGCTGCAGTCTGGACACTTGCGCCGGCCCCTTCGCCGCCGGGTCCCGGGGATCGTTTTGACCGGAAGACCAGTCGACGCGCAAACAATTGGCATCCTGGATAATCTTTTCGTAATCCGACTTGCGCGCATTTCGAAACAAGGCGACGACCTGTTCATCGGTTAGACCTTCCACAAATCGCGCCTCGGAAATAGACCCGTCCCCACCGCCTGCGACAATTTCCTTGAGCGTCCAGCTCAGATCCTCACGCGACTGTTCGGAAACGGGCATGGCGTAGACCGATTGTTTGATGGCCACAGCACCCACCTGCTGCAACCGCCGCCAGATTTTCACCCGCAGGGCGTTGGGCTTGGGGGGGATCCGGTGGATCAAAAGCAGCCACTTTCCTGGATTGTTGCGTATCATTATTAATTCCAAGCACGATTGTTACTAATATAATGTAACAACTGTTACACATTGTCAAGAGCATCTCGAATCAAAAGAGATAATTTGATGTCAATTAAAGATATTTTTCATAAATGCTCTTGACATGTATATGTGTATCATATACATTTGTTATTCATGATGGATAAATTTAACCAATTTACCGGATTTGAATGGGGTGAAGGCAATATCAATAAAAACTTGCACACGCATCAGGTTGAAAACTGGGAATGCGAACAGATTTTTTTTAACGAACCACTGATTATTTTAGATGATCCGAAGCATTCATATGCAGAAATGCGATGGGCTGCATTTGGAAAAACGGATGCAGGCAGACGGCTTACCACGATCTTTACAAAACGAGACTGCTTAATAAGAGTCATATCGGCAAGGAATATGAGCCGAAAAGAAAGAACATTTTATGAAGAAAATGGGTAAGAAAATCCCAAAATTTAAAAATGAGGATGAGGAACGCGAATTTTGGGCGACGCATTCCCCTCTTGATCATTTTGACACCGAGAATTTTAAGAAAGCTTCATTTCCCAATCTAAAGCCCTCGCTGAAGTCAATTTCGATCCGTTTGCCTGAGGATATGCTAGCCGAACTAAAAATTATAGCACATAAGAAAGATGTTCCTTATCAGAGTTTAGCAAAGATTTATCTTGCCAGACAAATTTCTTTGGAACGGCGTTCCTAGCCCGAAGCTGTTTCAAAACCTCAGATCAGGTTCGATGGCAAGGCATGCGAAAAGCGAAAAAGCGAAGCATATTCAATAATATATGAGTATTATAAGCTTTTCGCATAACGCCGCCGGCGGGCCTTAGATGGGGTTTTGAAACAGCTTCGAAACACTATCGCCTTTAGCAGGCCATACCCCGGGGATAATGGTGTTACAGAATCGGCATCGGTTGCCGGTCAAATTATAGGTGGGGATATAATACCCCTGACGCTCGATCAGCAGTTTGCCGCATTGATGGCAATAGGTGTGATTCCCTTTATGATTGGGCACATTTCCCAGATAGACATAGTGAATCCCTTCGGCCATGGCGATCTCCCGGAAACGAACCAGGGTCGACACCGGTGTAGGGGGAAGTCGATCGAGCTTGTATCTGGGGAAAAATCGCAAAAAATGTAGGGGGTGATCCGGGCCCAGATTGTCGAGAATCCATCGGCACATTGCTTTAACCATTTCAGGATCGTCGACATACCCGGGTACCACCAGGTTGGTCATCTCAAAATGGATCTTTAATTCGTGCAGGGTCTTAAAGGTGTTTAACACCGGCTCCAGACGACCGCCGTTTAGTTTTCGATAGATGGCATCACTAAACGATTTCAGATTTACATTGGCGCCGTCCAAAACTTTGCACAGCTCGACCAACGGTTTTTTGTTGATGTATCCGTTGGAAATCCAGAGATTGGCGAGCCCTTTTTCCCTGGCGAGCCGGGCGGTATCGAGCATGTATTCAAAAAAGGTCGTGGGCTCGGAATAGGTGTAAGCGATGGATACGGCCCCTGCATCTTGGGCGGCTTGGACCGCCTCTTTCGGAAAAAGATCGATGTGGCGGATCTCATGGGGCTTCACCTGGGAAATTTCCCAGTTCTGACAATTTAAACAGCGAAAATTACAGCCGGTCGTTGCCACGGAAAAGGCTTTTGATGTCGGCTTGAAGTGATACAAAGGCTTTTTTTCGATGGGATCGGTGTTGGCGGAACAGGGGTTGCCGTAGGCCAGGCTGTATAGCTTACCGTTCATGTTAACCCGGGACCGGCAGACGCTGCGGTCGCCCGGCGCCAGAATGCAACGGTTGGGGCAGATGCCGCACACCACCTTGCCGTCTTTTATTTTTTTATAGCGAAACCCTTCCCGGGACCATTTCCACAATGTTTCCGGCGCGTCGTTCTTGAACACCTGTCCCCGGATATCGGCCGGCCCGGAGGCATGGCTCTCTTTGTCTCCAAACGGCCAAAACGCCTGGGCTGGACATGCAACCGGTAAAAGTCCGGCGCTACAATATAAGAATTTTCGGCGGGTTAATCTTTGCATAGACTTATTCTTGGATATTGGGTCGATACCACCATTAAACTGATGCTTTTTAGGGCAATCAGGCCCGCTACCGCCCAGATGATGCCAAAATAGGGAATCAACACCACGCTGGTGAAGAGAATCCCGACGGCCGCTCCGATCAGATCGGCCGAAAATGTCCTTGCCACGGCGGAATTGCCGCCCCCTCTCAATGCCAGGGCCACCGGAAACTGAAACCCACATAACAAAGATATCACAAAGCCAAAGCCAAGATAGACGGTCACCGGCAATCGGTCTCCTCCCAGCCAAATCGCAGGAATCAATATCCCCATTAGAATGATCAGGAGTCCATCGGTAATGCCGATAAGCCTTATTCCATGACCGCTGAGTCTGTTACCCAAAAAGGCACCGGGCATGAGACCTGCCAGGAACACGGTGACGATCAAACCGATCTGAAAATAAATATAACCGAAAAAGATCTCAAAAACAAATATGATGATGATTTCGCTTCCCATGACCATGGCCCCGGTGGAAAAAAGAACAAATTCCTCCTTTGTGATGAAGATGAAATAGATCAGACACAGGATGGAGAGCACGCCAAAAAAGCCCACCGGAGACGTGGCGAATTTAGCGAACCACTGGGAAAACATCAGCCGGATCAGCCGGGGCGAACCATCACTATTTTTGGGGGTGGCGGGATCGACCGCCTCATTTAAATATTTAATCCGTTCTTTGGTCAGATTGCCATAAAAAAAGGCGTGAACATAGCGGGTGGATATCTTTTTTTGGGCAAGGCGCGTTGGGATATCCGGTTCAATGGGCAACGAACGACAAATAAAGAAGATCTTAAGGCCCGGTAAAAGGAGAATATGTTCAAAATAATCCGCGACGGTATTGTAAAGGGATGAAAGCTTCTGGCGCTGGGGTTCGGCCAGGTAATTGTCAAACCCTTGAATGGAGAAGCTCAATACCCCGTTGGGTGCCAGATGGTTTTTGGCCAGTTTGAAAAAACGATCGGTGAAGAACCGGTTGATCTGAAAAGTCGTCGGCTCGGGCAGATTGATGATGATGGCGTCATAGATCTTGTCTGAATCCGCCAAAAAAGCCCGTCCGTCCCGATGGATGACGTTCAGGCCGGAAATTTTTTTGATCAGACCGAAATTAAAGAGGACCTCGCTGACTTCAGGATCCAGTTCCACATAATCAACGGTTTCAGGTTTATATTTTTCGATCTCCGCCATCATGCCGCCTTCAGCCGAAATGAGCAGTATATGTTGGACCCGGTTTATTTGGGACAGGGGATAGTGTATCGCCTCCTCCGCCATGTTCACATTCTGATTGCTGAACAGGGGGATTCCGTCCGATAACAGCGTATACTGTTCGGCGTCCTGATGCACCGCAACGCGCCCATAGCGGGATTCGCTGCAATAAACCAATTTACCCACGGCAGGTTTCAAAGTTGCCCGCTCGAGAAAGACACCTGACAGCAGAATACTGAAGGCGATTCCCGCGCCGAGAAAAACGACTAGGGATCTTCTTGAAAAAAGAAGACAGGTGACGAAAATAAGGGGCAGATTGGCAAGAAAGATCGCCCAAAAAGGGGTGACCAGGTAGACCAGTACAAATGAAAACAGGGCCCCGCCGGCTGTGTCGCCCAGATTGTCCGTTATATAGATGCGGGCACCGGGATAGGCCGGGGTGTCATTTCTTAAAACAAAAAGGCTGTAGGGTAAAACAAAACCGACCAGCAGGGTGTAAGGGGCAATGGTAAAAAAAGTATAGGCCAGGGTCGGGTAAAATCCCACCGAGCTGCCAGGAATAAAGAAGATATCCCTGAACTCCCGAATGGCCAGAATCTGTACGGTTGAGAAGGCGGCCAGAAGCAATGAAAGCCAGGCCAGCCGATCGATGGTGGCCCGCTGGATCTTGTTCCGGAACCAGATCTTATTCTGAAACCGGCCGGTTGACCGCTGATCCGTCACCTGATTCCCGAGGCTCGCCAACAAGGTTCCCAGGCCGCCTAAAATCAGCCAACAAAAGAAGATCAGTGCGATGACAAACTCGTTACCGTCAAATTGAGCTAAAAATTCGCGAATGGTCACCAGCTGGGTCACCACCGAGGAGATCCCCGTGGCGATGACGACCCGAATGATGGCGCGCTCATTTTTTTTCTTCAAAGTATTGAACCTGGTAGGTCGATACATTCAAGGGTGTGTTTTGCCATGCGCTTGACGGTAACCCGGCCTTTTGACAGAGATGGTTGAGGAAGTCCTCCGGCCGGGGAAGCTGTTCCCATACCTGGGGCAAAAAGGTGGCCGAGGCCGACCCCTTTTGGATGATAACACCGTCCACATTCACGCGTAATTTGGAAACCAGGTCCTTACCATCAATGTATTCAATGGGTTGTGGCCTGGTCAGAATACTGATCTCTACTTCCACCTGGTCCAGCTCCTTTGATGTCAGCGGCGTAAAGCGATAATCATGAAAAGCGGCATTGATGGCATTTTTGCGAATCGAATCCGGGACCGGTTCGGTGGCGGTTAAATTGCCGATGCATCCCCGCAGTTGATCGTTAATTGTGAGCGTGACAAATGTACCGCAGTGCGCCTGCAGTTTCTCATCTTTTAACGCTGTTCGCATGGCCTCCGAAGTTTCTTTATCTGCCTTTCGGCCAAGCTCCGCCATGATGGTCTGTCGGGCCAGCTTAACCAATATCTGTCCCTGGGTTTTGTTGAAATAAGTTAAATCCTGGTTTTTTCGCATGGTTGAATCTCCATAAAAAGCGATGGCAGCATAACCGACGACCCTGTCGCGGTCTCCCGCGGTATCACCACTGTTTGAATAATGAAGCAGAACCGGTTCCCATCCGTGGGTTTGCGCCATATCAAGGACGACCAGAATCGGCATCTTTCCGCAGGCACAATTATCCCGGGATATGAGTGGGTCGGCTTCAAAGTTTAAGATCATCCGAATGGTTTCCTTATCCTTAGCAACCGCTTCTTTGTAAGGAAGAAAGTGGGAAAGATCGGAACTGATGACCAGCAGTGTCTTTTCATCGATCAACGGCTTCAGGGCATCGGTGATCCGCCGGATTCCCCTCTGACCGATGACCACCGGAACCAGCTCAAATTGATTCAGATAAGTCTGCAAAAAGGGAAGAATCACCTCCAGTGAATGCTCCGTGTCGTGGGAAGACGGGATCGGTTGAAACAGCCTGGCCTGCTTCCGTAAAATGGCCACATCCCGGTGCAGCCCGACCACGCCCAGAGGCGTTTGATAGCCGTCGACCGGGCTGATGGCGCCGTTGCTGAATCCGACCCGATGATCCGGCCCCAGAAGAATGACTTTTTCATATCGGTTTTTTTCCAATACCAATGACGCATGGGCCGCCGTCAAGCCGGAATAGATGTATCCGGCATGGGGAAGGATCAAGGCCCTTAGAGATTTGGGCGATGGAATGTCCACATTAGTCTGCTTGGCCAGGTCCGTCAGGTCCTCAATGGTTTGCGATAGCTGGGCCGGGTTTGCCGGGTAAAAACGTCCGGCCCATACCGGTTTGCGGATTTGACCGGCGAGCATCGTTTCAGTGAGAAAAAAAGATAACAGGAGCAAGAAAAGGGTTGTCGAAAAAAACAGATGAAAAGATCGCTTCATGATATCATCCTCACTGTCGATCGAAACAAGAAACAATCACCGTGGCGGCATGGACAGAATCGGGAGGTTATCAGTTTTATGAATACCATGAAAGGAAAAATGGCTCAAGT
>JAOZUU010000162.1 GCA_029938515.1 Desulfobacterales bacterium
GCCCTTGGGGCTGCCCTGTGCTTCTCGAATCGGGCGGTCGCTGTGGAACTCGCTAGCGCTCAAACAGCCACAGCTCCTTCTCGCCCGCTTCTGCGATGCTCGGCGCGTCACAAAGGGGAAGGTCAAAACCACTGCGGTTGTCAGCCCCCTTTGAGGGGGCTTCCTGAGGCCTCCCGCTATGCGGGAGGAGAATCACTTTTTTCGCTAAGGAGTATATTCACATGAAACGTTGGATAGTCCGAACGATCCTATTTATTGTGGCATTGGAGATCATCTATCTGGGCGTGGTGAATCTGGCGCTAAATTTGCCCTGGACCCAGACACTGATCAATCAATCCAAGCCGGAAAAGTTCACCGTTCACTGGGACAGTGGTTGGACCCTGTATCCGTTCAGAATTCATGCCAAAGGCATTTCCGCAAACGGACAATCGGCACGTCAGCAATGGCAGGTCAACTTATCCGAAGCAAGTGCGTCGATCTCCTTGCTACGGCTCATCTTCCGAACCGTCAGCCTGAGCAATATCGATGCAGTCGACGTCGAATATCATCAGCGACCGAGGCCACGGCCGGATAAGGACGATGCCGGTATACGCGCATATTTTCCACCCATTCAGGGCCGGGAGCTGGAAACCCGGCCGGTACGGAAAGACGCGACAAAAAAAGCCACGACAAAGAAAGACAAAAAAAGCTGGGATATTCGCATCGCCGATATTTACGCCAGCGGCAGCCACAAGGTCTGGTTCAATCAGATACAGGCATCGCTGAACGGCGAGTTGCGGACAGATCTGTCGATCCAGACACGTGGCGGACCGTTCTCGCTTAAAAATGGCGAAGTGGATGTGACCCTGGATTCACTGGTGCTGAACGGCAACCGGGAAGTTTCCCGCGAAGGGAGCATCAAGGGGAAAGTTGAGCTGCTGCCCTTTGTGCCGAAAGAAAACAAGGGCATCAAGGTACTGGCTTTCCTGGACGTCGATGCCACCATCGACACTGAAGTCGAAAGCCTGGCGTTTCTGAACCTGTACCTGAATGCCCTTGAGGGCATGAAGGTTGATGGCGCCGGTAAACTTCATGGTCGTATCCATTTGAAACAGGGTAAGTCGCAGCCCGGCAGTGATCTGAAGGTGTCCGCGCGCAAACTCGGTCTGGACTTGTTCGACTACCGGGTAGAAGGCGAGGGCCGCATCAGCATAGATGTACCAAAAGATAAACCCGAGACGCACATCGCCATCGAGTTCGACAGCCTGGATGCGTTCGATATCGACGGTAAGACGCTTTTGTTTTCAGGTGACGGGCTGGCAGTTAATGCAAGAGGTACGACCGCAATTATTCCTATGGGTGATCAAATTCCCAGCGCGAGCTACCTGGCAGTTTCAATCCCCTCTGTGAAGGTACCGGACCTGACTCCCTATCAGCGCTTCCTGCCGGATAAGTGGGCCTTCAAGTTGCATGGTGGCGAGGGTGAGCTGCAGGCAAAGATAGAGCTGTCTACTTCGACGTTCAAGTCCAATCTCAAACTGACGTCTGAGGATGCGGATGTTGGCTTCAAGGATTACCGTTTTCAAACAAATCTCGACATGTTGCTGAATGTCGACAGCCCGTCGCTCGAATCGGGGAAGTTTGATATTTCAGGTACTTACTTCACATTGAATGATGCAAAGCTGTCTGATGAGGATGATGGCGCAGAGCCTTGGCATGCCTCGATCAATATTGAAAAAGGGGTCGTCAGGCTGAACCTGGACGAGGCCGAAAAGGGTGTTACCGGCGCAAAACACTTTAAGCAGGAACTAAAAGAAATGGATTTCAAGTCATTGCTCGCCTCGGCAGATGAAGAGCTGAAAATCAGCGGCCGTATCTCAGATCTCGGATGGCTGAATCTGCTGCTGAAAAATCCTTACGACCTGGCGATTGGTGGCAAAGGTGAAATCGCCGCGGATGTCGTCGTAACTTCCGGCTGGTTGGATGAGGGGACACATCTCACCATCAATCCCCAGGAGTTGATTGTGGACGTACTGGACTATCAGGCCAAAGGGGGCGGCGGTGTCGAATTCAAGGTGACTAGGGGCGGCGAGTTTCCTGACATGACACTGGATGTGGCCCTCACCGATGCGCAGTTCAGCCGCAAAGGTGATAAACAGGCATTTATCGAAAATGTCGACATTAAACTGCAGGCCCTGGGCAAGGGCATGAAGCTGGACGGCACCGGTGGAGACATGGAGCTTCGCCTGCATATCCCTTCAGCCAAGATTCATGATATGTCCGTTTACAATCAGTATCTGCCTGAAAACTCCCCGTTGCAGGTGCTTAGCGGAGAGGCCAGTCTGGTCGCGGATATCCTGCTGAAGCCTGATGATGCGGATGGTTATGTGCGTCTTACCACAAACGGCTTGCGCAGTCGTATTGATGATCAGGAAATTGAAGGTGAGCTGACGGCGGATATCAAGATGGTCGGTGGGGTGCCGAAAAACATGGATTTCGATATATCAGGCTCTTCGCTGCGGCTGGATGGCGTCAAGGTCGTCGGCGAGCAAAAGGAATTCAGAGATGAGGATTGGGCAGCCCGCTTCGACCTGACAAAAGCGAGAGCAGTGTGGAAGAAACCCGTCCGTCTGGATCTTGAAGCCGAACTGGAAATGACCGACTCCATGCCCATCGTTTCCGTCATCGCAAACAAGCGAGGCAAGCACGGCTGGCTGGGCAAGGCCCTCACTATTGATGATGTCAGCGGTGAAGTCAGGCTGAAGATGGCGGACAACCAGATCGTCATCCCCTATGCCTTCGCCGACAGTGACAAGATCGATGTCGGCGCCAAGGGTATTATCAGCAAGGAGTCACGCAACGGCGTATTGTACGTCCGCTTCCACAAGCTGCACGGTATCCTGAAAATCAAGGACGGCGATCGCAACATCGATATATTGAATGCCAGGGAACAATTTGACCAGTATGACACCGATGCGGTATTATCGAAATAAGGCTACCCTGAAACTCTATGATTAGCCACCCCAGTGAAACAAAAGACCATCGGTTTCACAGGGCGGGCAGACCCACACAGACTTACACAGACGATTCTTTTAAAAAAAAAGGTGGCGACGAGTGGAAAAACCCGCCAGTGTTTGACTGTGTTTGGTTTGCCGCGGTGACGTGTCAGGGCGAAGTTATGACGAAGTCTGAAGCTTCAGCGACTTGTCGGGTCGTAGCCCGAGGCGTAGCCTGAAGATGGGTCCGACGCTGATCTTTTATGTTTTTTGCTATGGATAATCACATGACAGAGTATGTTTCTTCGGCACTGTTTGTTTATACTAAAGACACAGAGTATCTTTGCCCCCGGCTTATCGACAACGCTTGCGGTGCCGCCATCACTCCCGTTTCATATGATGCATTGACGCAAGATCCGCAAGGAGTGCTTGCGGGGGTCGCTCACGTCGTGATTTCAGGAGATTATGAGGTGATTAAGGCGATCCTGAGTTTAGCGATGCAATACGGCTTCAGCGTGGGGCTGGTACCGGGTAAGGACCAAAAGAGCCTGATCCGGTTTTATAATCTGCCTGGAGATACGGATGCAGCCATCGACCTTGCGTTGCAGGCAGATGCAGCGGCCATGGATTTAATCCTGTGCAACGAAAAGATCCTATTGAGTAAGGCAACCATTGGCCGGATCCCGCTGCTGGATGGCCGGGGGAACATTTTCCATCTTAAAATATTAATCGAAGCATTAAAAAATTTTTTCAAACTTGAACTGCATAAATTTAATTTTAAGATCGCTGGGAAAAAAGACATAAATACAGCCGCGAGCGGGTGCATGATCATCCAGCATCACCAGAGAAGCCTTGCATCCAGGTTAATCTCAAGTGATAGCAGCCTTACCGATGGGATGATATCAACGATTGTTTCCGCACCGATTTCAATTGTTGATTATTTAAAATTCCTGGCACAACTTTTCAGGACATCCGGTGACCGCAGACGATTGCCGGCCTCTATCGGATATATAAAAACGCCCCAAATCGATATCGAATCCGAACCCGGACTGGATGTGTTCATCGATGGAGAGTGTGTCACGCAGACACCGCTTCACTGCGAGGCTTTACCCCAGGCGGTACGTATTAACATTGGTGCGGAGTTGCGTGAAGCAAGCAAAAAGAGGCCGCCTGCCAAGGAAAATCTTAACATCCATCATCTTCCCAAAGGAAAGGAACTGATCAAAGCCCAAAAGAAAACACGCGTTCCTTTTTTCTCCTACGCTTCGGAAGAGCGCTTCCGTGAGCTGTTCACATCGTTGCGCAACGATGCCCGCATCGACATGATCTACATAGTATTGATGGTTCTCAGCACCATGCTGGCAACCGTGGGGCTTTATCTGAACAGCGCTTCGGTGATCATCGGCGCCATGCTGCTCGCTCCCCTGATGGCCCCGATCGTTTCCCTGGCCATGGGTATATTGCGAAATGACCGGAAGATGCTTGAAAAATCGATGGGCAAAATTATTGCCGGCATTATTGTTGCCCTGCTGGCATCGGCCCTGATCGCCCTTTTGTTCCCCCATAAACCGGTAACTGCTGAAATGCAGGCCCGTCTGAATCCCACGTTGCTGGACCTTGCCGTTGCCATCATCTCGGGGATTGCCGGAGCGTATTCCAAATCGTACAAAGAGATTGCCCAGAGCCTGGCCGGGGTGGCGATTGCTGTTGCGCTGGTGCCGCCGCTGGCTGTTGCCGGCACCGGTATCGGGCGGATGGATTTTCATTTCTTTTCCCAGGCATTTTTGCTTTTTACGACCAATCTGGTTGGTATTGTGCTGGCTGCCAGTTTCACTTTCAGGATCCTGGGCTATTCACCCGCGATACGCGGTAAGCAAAGCATCAGGATCGTGCTGTTGCTTTCAGCCCTGGTTGCGATTCCACTGTACCTGTCCTACGATCGTATCGTCGAAAAAGCGGTTTACGAAAAAAACTGGCGCGAAGAACGGTTTTTAGTCAATGAAAAATATATCATCATTCAGAAAGCCAACTTCAGCCGACGCGGAAATAAGATGGTCATCGACATGGACATATTGACCCGGGAACGATTGACCCGGCATGACTTAAACAAGTTCAGAAGGAAAATTCAAACCAATTTCTCCAAAGAGATAGTCATCCGAGCCAAAACCATTTATATTCCCTAAGGAGGCAATTAAAAAATAAATTATAATGAAACGTTTAATCCATCTTTCAATCCTGATTGCATTGATGCTTTTAATCAACGGATGTGATCGCAAGCCGGACATAGAACCCAGCGGAAAAAAGATAAAGGTCGGCATCATTGCACCCTTCAGCGGGGCCGACCGCGCCAGGGGAGAGGAGGGCCTCAAAGGGATAAAAACCGCCATGCAACTGCTACCCTACCTTGATAATGGTGATGGCATTGAGCTGGTTCTGGAAGATGCCAGGGATGATCCCGCCCTGGCTGTCAGGTTGTTAAAAAAACTAGCCGAGGTGGATAAGGTGTCGGCGATCGTTACCTTTTCAAGCAGCGGCCCGGTTTTGGCGATGGCAGACGTTGCCGATACCTATAAAATACCGATTTTAGCCGCGTTTGCGACCCATCCGGATACGACCGGGCACAACGATTATGTCAGTCAACTTTGCTTTGATGACATTTTTCAGGGAACGGTTGCGGCTCTGTTCGTCAGGGATGAATTGTTGATCGACAAGGTCGCTGTATTTACCAACCCGGACAGTCATTACTCCAGCAACCTGGCTGCTCAGTTTGAACGCAAGTTCAAATCTATCGACGGTGAGGTTGTAGACACGATATTCATGACCGGGGCAAATGAAGATTTAGCCGATATCCTGGAGTCGTTACGTCATAAAAAACCAGAGCTTCTCTATCTTCCCATTGGGGCCGATGCCGTTATACGCATTATCAAGGCGGCTGCAAACCTGAACTGGAAACCTGAAATGATGGGAAGTGACGGGTTGACAGCGTCGGTAATCACAAAGCACAAGGAAGAATTAGGCTTATTGGATGGCATGCTGGCCACGGATTTCTTTCATAATGACATGCCCCTGACCCGCTTCGGCAGGAAGGTGAGCGCTATTTATAAAGGCCAGGGTACCAGTTATGCTATTTTAGGTGTCGAGGGGTATGCCCTGTTGTTTCAGGCACTGAACCGATGCAGCGATCCCGCGGACAGGGAATGCATCAACAGCCAAATCCGTTCAACCACCGATTTTACAGGCGTTGCGGGCAAAATTACGATCGGGCCGGACGGCAAAGCACAGCGCCCGCTAAGTGTTAACTCCATTCGAAAGGGAAAAGCGAAATTTGTCGTCAAGGTTTACTGATGGATCGAGAAGCAAATTGACATTTTTCAAAGACCCCTTATAGATATCACCAGGATTAAACTATACTATTTTTTGGCACGAGTTCAGATAACAGGAGTTTCCCTTACATGATCGGTAATCTGTTAACCAAGGTTTTCGGCAGCAAAAATGAACGGGAATTGAAGCGGATGGCCACCACGGTCGATCAGATCAATTCCCTTGAAGAACGGATTCATGCCTTAAGCGACGATGCTTTAAAAGGCCAGACCGTCGTTTTGAAGGAACGGTTTGATCAGGGCGAATCCCTGGAAGAGCTGTTGCCCGAGGCATTCGCCACGGTCAGGGAGGCCTCCCTGCGCACCCTCGAAATGCGGCATTTTGATGCCCAGCTCGTCGGCGGAATCGTCC
>JAOZUU010000163.1:0-3616 GCA_029938515.1 Desulfobacterales bacterium
GAAGAAGCCCTGGACAGGATACTGTCGGCGCCCGAACCGGCGGCTCTGGTGCATTCCTTTCCCGAACAGGACCTGCATCTTCTCGTCCATGATATCGGCATTGCGGATGCGCTGCCGATTTTGAAACTGGCGTCTAACCGACAATGGGAATATTTTTTTGACGTAGAAGCCTGGGACCGGGATCGGGTCGATCTCGATGCCGTTACACGGTGGGCGAATCTCTTTTTATCCGCCGATCCTTTCCGCATGGCCCATTGGGCCGGTCATGAAAAGGTTGAATTTTTCGAATATTATCTTTTTAAAAATATTCAGGTAGTGGTCCGGGAGCATGATCAGGACCCATCGGAGATCGGTGATGATTTTTTCACCCTCGACGGTGTGTTTTATATCCGTATCCTTGACGATCCATCGGGCTCGGCTGGAAAGGCGGATGAATCCAGACGGCCGCTTGATGAAGATCGACGCCGATTATTAACCCATTTGCTAAAGCGCCTGGCCGACGAGGACCCGGTTCGTTTTCATCAGATCCTGCTGGAGGCGATGCACGTCATCCCGGCCGAAACCGAGGAAGCGACCTACCGGCGACGAAATATCCGCATGGCGGAAAAGGGGTTTCTTCCTTTTGACGAAGCCATCGGGATTTACCAGCCCCTGACCGTGGATGATATCAGGGGGCAATCCGACCGCCATGAATATCGCCCGCAGGTCGATTCCAAACTGCCGGTAGCGCGGTTTGCCGTCCGTTGGGGGGATGATCAGAACCTGGTGATGCGGGCGCTTGAGGTGATGGATACCGATGCGCATCGTTCCCGGGTCGAGATGGAACTGGTTGGGTTGGCGAACCGGTTGATTGTCGCCGATCAAAAGCCGGTTCGTGACCGGGCGGATTTAAAATACGCTGTTCAAAAAGCATGTGGATATATCAGTATCGGACTGACCGGGCTGGCGGCGGAAGATGGCAATCCAGCTATGGTTCTGGCTCCGGACCCATCGACATCTGCCGCTATCATGGCCCGATACTCGCTTCCCCGCCTGTTTCGGCTCGGCTTCGGATATGCCCTGGGGCTCAAATGGCGGGCCGACCGGTGGTATCGAAAGAGCTGGTTTCAACAACAGGGGCTGGCGTTGACGTTTTGGGGTGAAATGTGGATGGGGGTGCTGGGCGGCTTGCTGATTAAAAAGCCCCGCTACTTCGATGAAACCCGGGAAGATCAGCGCTACCGGGAATTTGCCGCCATGACTGATATCACCGAAACCAATGCGGCCCTTGGACGGATTATCGCCATGGATGAGCTTTTAAACCGGATGAGTATCGATTTGCAGCGCTCATCCGATGTTTTTTTAACCTACAAAAACCTGATCCTGACCCGCTGGGCCAGAGATGACCTCGATCTTTCGCCCGAGTTTAAGCCTATCGAGCTGTCGCTGTTTCGACCTTTTTACGCCGAGTACCTTTTCGCATCACAAAAATCGAAAAGACCGGACGCATCCACCCAAATCCGTCTATCTGCCAAACAATCCTTTCTCGACTGGCTGATCCGTCAAAGCGGTCTTTCCGAGGAAGACATCATGACCCGGATAGGACCGACCCTGGACGAATTGTTTGCCGAGATCGAAAGCGAACTGGGGAGGGTGGATCCAGAAAATCTGGACCCTCGATTTGTTTCGTTATTTCTCTTAAAATGATCGATCCTTTTGGAAGCATGCCAATCTCGATCTTGATCGCATCCACCTGACCGAAGGACCGAAGGCCAGCGCCTGGCCTGGTTTTCTGAGCACAAAGCCCGAGCCATCCGCCTGGCCTATGAATTCAATCGGATTATCGACCGTTTTTTTAATGAGAGGCCATTTTCATGCTTACCATGAGCCTATTACGGCGTTTATTCTAACAACATTAACCAGGGGAGGGATGAGCCTGTAATAGATAACGCTTTACTTCCTAATAAAACATAATCAAAAGCAATAAAAGGCTCCTTTGGAGCGATGATATTGACAGCGACCCTGCCGTCTTTTAAATTATTCCAGGGAACAACTGTATATGTCCTCCAGATAAAACCATCAAACCCGCCGAACTGATTGTCTTTCATTTCGACTCTCCGGCCTTCTACTTCTGCGTACATGGGGTCCACATCATAATCAGCATAAACAAGGCTGACGAAGTGATCTTGTCCAAAGTCCGGATCGCCGGCAACAGGCACATTGAAACGGAAAGTAAACACAGCTTGGTCTGCTCTGTAAGGCCCTCTGCCAGGGCTCGTAGGATTTGATCTTGATAGGGAGACATCGGTCCACATAACACCGCTATTTCCAATATTATTCTTTTCGTTACCATCCCGATAGTCAAAATCATCGCCACTGTTCACATAAACCCGACCATCTCTATTTCGATCCGGCAACGCATCCCCCGGGTCAAGGATATGTGGGTTGCCGGCTCTTTGGGCGGGTCTTGTATCTGCACCCACATAACCCTGAGCATTGCCATAGCCGAAACCATCAGCATCTCCGATATAAAGGGTGATGGCATGAGCGTGCATTGAACAAATCATTAAACCAAAAATCAGCGCAAAACTTACTGTTATCTTTTTCATAATTTCCCCTATAGTTAAATGATGGCGATCTATTAAAAAGTCCGGTTTTAGCAATTTTCCCTGTCTAATTGATAAGAAGTCGCTTGTCTGGAGCGGATAAGTCAACACCATTCAGATTGTGTAGAGTAATGAAACCATATACAACATATTGTGTCTTCCAGGTTCCGTTGCCCATAAATATCAAAATAAAGATGTAAAAATCATATATAATCAATGGCGGTTGTGGTGTCAACCGTAATATTTCTAATATATTTGGTGTATTCTCGGAAATCCTTATCGGTCAGTTCCGGTTCCAGGATGCAGGGAATGTTGTCATCAGCGTCATTTTTTTTCCATCAAAACGAAGCTAAACCCTGATTAGAAAGGCAACCCACCATTTTTGCTGGTCGTACAAATCTATACTCATCTTCCCCCCGGATGAGTTCGTTGTGTCGTTCAAATGGGCAGGAAGCAATTAAACCAACCATAATGAAGCAAAAAACATACCGATAAGAGTTGTATTAGGATAAACCATATAAATATCACTTAGTTACAACTAATTTTGGTGAAGATGTGAATGCTAAATCACAGAAAATATATGTAATTCATTTCACAATTTCATAATAATTGTTACATTATTTTCATATTGGTATAATGTTTGCGATTGATTGAAACGGGCAGGGACTTGTAGTCTGCATCTCTAACGGCAATACATATTATTTTTTTTATCCTGGAAAGCTGGGTCCTCTAGCTCAGGATTTATTACTCAATGTATTCCTTCCGGGTATTTCCACCGATGGAAACCGTGAATGATCGGTGTGGGGCAGAAATTTGGCCGCTGAAAACCGGTTCATGAAATCCTGGTTGACATTGAGTTCCAGGTAGGTAATCCGGCTCCGAATCCGGTCGATCTCGTCGACGGCATCGATGGAGGTAAGTGCCATGGTGGCCCCTTCCAGGGAACTATTGCCCAGCGATCGGTAGGTGGAAAGGGGCAGGTCGGGGATCATGCCGATGGCAATGGCGGCGACCGGATCGATAAAAGCACC
>JAOZUU010000163.1:3716-6666 GCA_029938515.1 Desulfobacterales bacterium
GACGAATTTACCCCGGATGTCCAGCATGCCGGTTAAAAAAAGTTGCGCGGCCAGATCGATCATTCCCGATCCGCAAATTCCCCGGGGAGGCTGATCGCCGATGGTGCCTAACTCCCAGCGACCTGTTCCCGGATCGATACGGATCCGTTCGATCACTCCGGGACCCGCCATCATGCCCATTTGCGAGACCCCGCCTTCCAGGGCCGGGCCGGCCGCACCGGCGCAGGCCATGAGCCAGTCATGGTTGCCCACGACCACTTCGGCGTTGGTACCCACATCCACCAGAATGCCCGTCTCTTCCTGCCGGTGAAGGCCGGAAAACAGGATCCCGGCGATCAGGTCGCCCCCGAAGTAACTGCCGATGTTGGGGAAGATCAGCACCCGTGCATTCGGGTGGATTGTCAGACCCAGATCCCTTGTTTTTTGAACACCGGGACGGTTCACGGCCGGGATATACGGTTCGCGAATAATAAAGCGGGGCTCAAGCCCCATGAACAGATGGGTCATGGTGGTGTTTCCCGCCACGGACAGCAGGTAGACGTCGGTAGGTGTCAGGTCGCAGGTGCGGCAGAGTTGTTCGATATGGGTGTTTAAGGCATCAATGATTAAATCTTGCAATTCGGTGCGCCGGTCGGAATGGTCCGCGTAATGGATCCGGGCCAACACATCGGGTCCAATGACGATCTGGGGATTATCCATGGCGGTTTCACCCAAAACGGAACCGGTGGCCAAATCCACCAGGCGCAAAACCACGCGACTGGTGCCCAGATCAATGGCGATACCGGCTATGGTGCGGTCGTCCGTACCGGTGGTGATACCCACCAGCAGCCATTGGGGGCCGTCTTTAAACAGGATGCAGCGCAAGTGGTATTCACCTTGCCGAACCAGCCCCGGCAAGGACTGCATGAGGTCAAGGTCTACCCGGATGTGGTCGGTGTCAAGATCTGATTTTAACGTATCGATCAACCGATCCACATCGGCGGTATTGTTGGACAGGGAGGGCGGCGTCAAATGAACGGTTCTCACCCAGCTGTACGTCAGTTCGTTCATGAATTCTTAACTAAGCCCTTCCAGTCGGGCGATAATTCCATTCATGACAACCCCGCCGCTTCCCTGGATGATGTAATCGCTGATGTGTCCGGTAAGGGGAGTGGGCTCCGGGTTGATTTCGATTACCCTGGCCCCGTTTTCCCGGGCCAGGACGGGCATGTAGGCGGCCGGCTGGACCATGGCCGACGTGCCCATGACCAGCATGACATCGCAGGACATCGCGAGGGTCCTGGATCGCAGCAAGGCATCGGGAGGGATCATTTCACCGAAGAAGACGCAGTCGGGCCGATAAATCCCACCGCAATGACAGCGGGGAGGGATTTTTTCCATGCTTATATCCGACGTCCGGCAGCGATCACCACAATCCGTACACCGCTGCCAGGCGAAATTGCCGTGAAACTCGATCACATCCGTACTCCCGGCGGTCTGGTGGAGCCCATCCACATTTTGAGTGATAATCGTTTTTAATTTCCCGAATTTTTCCAACCGGGCCAGCCCTTTATGGGCATCATTCGGTTCAGCCGTATCAAGGATGTCTTTCATTCCCTTGATGAGGACCTCCCATACTTTTTCCGGATCGCGTGAAAATGCGTCGATGTGGGCGTATTCCATGGGATCGATTTTTTCCCATAATCCGCCCTTGCCCCGAAACGGTGGAATGCCGCTTTCAACGGAAATGCCGGCCCCGGTCAGGGCCGTCACCTGGCGGGCCGCGGCGATATCTTCGGCGGCTTTTTTAATCAGATCGTCCATATTTATAACTCAAAGGTCGAGTATACGGCCACCGCCATACATTTGGTGGAATCGTTTTGGGCGGCAATAAGTTCCTGGGAATGCGCGACGATGGTGTCCATCTGATGATCGGTCCGTTCCTGATTGAGGTGAAAAAGTCCCAGCGTACCGACCTCGGCTTCCATGGCCAGCTTCAATGTGTCCGTATAGCGTGAATGTCCCCAGCCGACCGTTGAATCGTATTCCTGGGGCGTATACTCGGCATCATGAATCAACAGATCGGCATTCTGGCAAAAGGCCCGGTAGTCTTTAAATGATTTTCCGCCGGGATGGATATATCCCAGTTCATTGTCGGTCAGAAAGACGAACGTTTTTCCGTTTTCCGTAAATTTGTAGCCGCTGCCGCCATTGGGATGACTGATCGGAAAGCACTCGATCCGAACCGACCCGATTTCAAATAATTGACGATCCAAATCAACAAAAATAATATCCGCCTTGCTTCCCGAGCAGGGTACTGGAAAATAGGGAGGTCTCATCAGATCCGAAAGCATTCGATCAACGAACCGGGTGTGATAGGGGCAGTGATACATCCTTATCTTTGTTCTGAGGACGTGGAGGGGTTTAAAGAAAGGCAGGCCCATGATGTGGTCCCAGTGGGCATGGGTAAACAGCAGATGATAGGATTGGGATTCTTGTTCTAGAAGATGGATGCCCAGCCGGCGGATGCCCGTACCGGCATCCACAATAATCGTATCGCCGCTTAGAGGCTGAATTTCAATGCAGGTCGTGTTCCCGCCATACTTTATATATTCCGGCCCGCAGACGGGAATCGATCCGCGAGAACCCCAGCACTTGATTTTCATGGAAATATCCCCAAGTAGTTATTCCATCGGCAAATATAATTCAGCCATTTTACGCGTCCCGGCGGATTACGTCAACCCGACCGGATGAGAAACGTATGCCATATTCCTTCATGAACCCATGACTGGCTGATTGATGCCCCTTGTCGGGTCGCCTGATCGGCGATGAAACGCGCCTCGCTGCGGAGTAGCCCCGAAAGTATGGACCAGGGTTTTAAAATGAAACCGGGAGCCGTCACGATTTGTTTCATCACCGCAAAGTGGAGATTGGCGATCAACAGGTCGGCCGGATAATCAACGAAGTTTTC
>JAOZUU010000164.1 GCA_029938515.1 Desulfobacterales bacterium
ACCCCCTCCCGTCAAGGGAGGGGGAAGTTGGCTCCAATCACTATTGAGATATTATTGTTGATTATTTAGCTGAAATCATTATGTCCAAAACCCGACTTAGTGAAATGATAAACAGACATAGCCTTCAGCAACCTTTCGGTGCTTGGTCCCGTTGCTGTTCCTCGGTGACCAGGAAAACATGGGGCCGGCCGGAGAGGGGGTTTTTATCCACCAGGACTGTTGTGTCGTATACCTCTTCCACGGATTTATAAGTTAACACCTGCCCCGGTTTTCCACATGCCATCTGCTGCCCCTCTTTTAACAGCATCAGTCGGTGGGAATATTCACTGGCCAGATTCAAATCGTGAAGCACCATCAGCACCGTGATCGAAAGTTCCCGATTCAACCGCCGAATCAAGTCGAGAATCCGGGTCTGGTGGGTAATATCGAGATGAGCGGTGGGCTCGTCTAAAAGCAGGAGCTTCGGTTCCTGGGCCAGGGCCCGGGCAATGGCGGCTAACTGCATCTGGCCGCCGCTCAATTCATTTAACCGTTTGTTTTCACACTCGGCGATACCGGTCAAGCGAATATACCGGTCAGCCAGCGCTCTGTCCCGATCTGTTTCGATAAATTGAAAACGTGTATAAAAGGGAATTCGGCCCAGCAGCACGTATTCTTTTACGGTCATGGCCACCGGTTCCCGAAATTGACCCACTACCGCGATTTGCCGGGCCAGTTTTTCCGGCGTCATTTTTTTGATATCAACCCCGGATAATAGAACCTTCCCTTCGCGGGGTGCCAATATCCGGGAGACGGCTCGTAAAAGGGTTGTTTTTCCGGACCCGTTGGGACCGATGATGGTGACGATCTCTTGGGTATCGACCGCCAGACTGATATCCCGAAGGATCGTCTTATCCCCGTATCCGCAGGATAACCGTATTATCTCAAGCAGCGCTTTACTCACAATACCACCCGTTTTCGGGTCAGGGCATAAACAAAAACAATCCCGCCGATAATACCGGTGACAACACCCACGGGCAATTCCAGCGGTGAGATAATCGTGCGTGCCAGGGTATCACAGAGAATCAGAAAAGCAGCTCCGGCCAGAAAGGATCCGGACAATAGAAACCGGTGATCCGGGCCCACCACCATGCGCATGAAATGGGGAACGACCAGTCCGACGAAACCAATGATGCCTGCAACGGAAACGGAAAGGCCGGTCAGTAGCGATGCCAGGAGGAACAACCATCGCCGGGTGCTTTCCACCTGAATACCAAGATGCCGGGCCCCCTCCTCGCCGAGACTCAGGGCATTTAACGGCAGACAGAAAAGATGGCTGATGAGCAGCCCGCCCAGAGAGACTCCCACCGCGATGTAGATCAAGGTCAGGTTGGGCTCGTCCAGCGACCCCATAATCCAGAAAATAATTCCGTGGAGATCCTCACTTTTGGAGATCGCCATGAGCAGCATCACCACCGACGAGGCGATAAAGCTCACCATGACGCCGATGAGCAGTATGTCCCGCAGCCCCAGACGTTGTTGCCTTACACTCAGCCCGTAGACAAAAAACATGACCAGCAAGGCCCCGATAAACCCGGAAACCGGATAGGCGATGGTGCCGATGACCGCGTACCATTTAAAGAGGATATTCAGCGCCACGCCCAGAGAGGCGCCCCCGGAAATTCCTAACGTATAGGGTTCCACCAGCGGGTTTCGAAACATCCCCTGCAACAGCGCGCCGGCCAGACTGAGGGAGCCGCCCACGGCAAAGCCGAGAATGATTCGCGGCATGCGGATGTGCATTAAAATGGTATAGTCGGAACTTTCTTTACCACTGGTCAGAATCGAAACAATCTCTCTGATGGGAATGAACGTAGCACCGGTACAAAGGGCAAGAACCCCTGTGCCCGAGAGCACAAGCAGCAACACCAGAAAAACCGGGAGATGATTCCCTGATCGTAAGTTCGTTTTACTCATAAAGGACGACTTCCGGATGAATGAGAGACGTAATCGTACGCAGGGCCTCCACAAAGGTCAGTGGCGTCGGGCTGCAGACCAGGTTGGGATCGACGATGTGAATGTTATTGTTTTTTACGGCAGAAATGGAAGGATAGCGCATCCACTTTTGCTGCTCCTTTTCACCGGCAATGCCTTCGGTTCCCATGATGGCGATAATGATCAGATCCGGGTTCTGGGCAATCACCTTTTCCCGGCTGTAGACGCCCTGGAGGCTCCCTTTGGCTATATTTTTCCCGCCCCCCAAGGTGATAAACTCGTTGGTAAACGAATCTTCAACCGACGAAAAGAGGGGTCGGGTGCCCACCTGCAGGAACACTTTTTTCTTCGATCGACCGGCGGTTTTTTGCCGAATCGTATCGATGGCCCGGCGGGCTTTGTCAACAATACGCTGGGCCCGCTCTTCACGACCGATCAGCTGGCCCAACTTGATGAATTGTTCGCTGATTTCATCAAAATTGGCCGGTTGGGTAAACTGTACGACGTTGATCCCTAGCCGTTTGAGCTTGGCCACCTGTCGCGGCCGCGTGAGCGACGTGGCCAGAACCAGATCCGGTTTGAGACTGACAATTTTCTCAATATTGGCCTGAAGCAGGGTCCCGATTTTATCCTTTTCTTTCGCTTCCGGCGGATTGACACAATAGATCGTGTTGGCAATGAGGCGGTCTTGGGCGTTGAGCAGATAGACATTTTCCGTATTGATGGGACCCAGCGAGACAATCCGCTGGGCCGTCGTCCCGGTATCCTGAGCGACGGCCCCAGACGTGGTAGCGATGATAATTAAGATAAAAAGCAGATATAATCGGTGCATTCTTAATACGCCCAATCCAGCCCCACAAAGAAACTCCGGCCCGGCATGGGATATCCTTGTACGTAAGCGTAATCTTCATCAAAGATGTTTCGTACTTCACCACGCAGAGAGAAAGCACCTATCTTTTCGTTGCGAAACACCCTTTTACTCACCACAAAATCAGTGATGAAAAAATCGGGCAACGTTCCCACGGGTATCGGAAATGCGCCGCTTTCCCAGTCATCCACATCCTGTTCGGCGGTATAGGCAAAATTCAGCCGGGCCGCAAGTCCATCATAGTCGCTGACCGCGATACCAAAAGAAGCCTGCTTTTCGGCGATGTATTTCAAATTATCTCCGGTTTCGTCATCCTTGAATTCGGTCAACCAGACAAAATTCAGATAGGGTTTGACTTCGTAGCGCCAGTTCATGAGTTGGCCGATATCAAACGAAACGTCTCCTTCGAAGCCGGACATCGATGCGCTGCCCAGGTTTTCCCAGGTAGAATCACCCGCGGATGTGGAGGCAAACTCGATCTTATCGGAAAAATCGGTGGAAAACCAGGTCAGCGAGGTAACCAGTGGCCCGGAACCATAGTCAGCACCCAGTTCCCAGGTATCGCTCGTTTCGGGCTTTAAATCCGGATTACCCATCACCCGTCGGCCGAAGCTGACATAATTGGCGGCCAATTGATCCGCACCCGGCATAACAAAGGCCTCGGCGTAGCGGGCTCTTAATTTGAGTGTTTCCGTGGCCAGCCAAGCGATCCCCACCGACGGTGTAAAATGGTTGTCATCTTCACTGCGGCCAGCCGGTTCAACCACTTTTACATCGTAAGTGTCATAGCGCACACCGCCGGTCAAGATGAGGCGCTCTTCAAGCAGAAACCCCTTGGCCAGTAGAAAACCGGCCCAGTTATCGTATTCGGTTTGCTGGGGTGTCCAGGTGGCCTCAATATCATAATCAACCCAGTCCATGCCCGCCGTCAGTGCGACATGTTTAAAGCGCGTGCTCAATTGTAACTGCGCGCCCTGTTGATCGGTTACTTGCTCGGTAGGTTCGTCTTTATCCCATCCGGTAGGATTGCTTTCGGTCGGATCGAACCATTTGTCTTCATCCTTGCCCCGAAAGTATCTGGCCAGCCAGGTAAATTTTTTGTTGGTGTCCCGGCCTTGATATATAAAGTCTCCCGATACGTTCTTCTTGTCGGTATAATTGTCGAGATCATTCTGGCTTAAATAGCCCGGATTGCCGGCATGGTCCACATCCACACCGGTCAAAATGACCGAAACACGGTTACCCGGAAAAAAAGTGTAACCCCCATTGGCGCTGAAATCAATCCGGCTGTCCAGCCCGGTGTTGTGAAATCGCTCTCCATCGCCGGTTTTATAATCATCAAGCGACATATAGGAAACCGTACCGGCAAAATCGAAAGGACCCTGTTTGATCGTGGCGCCCAGGGAGGCTTCCTTTTCCTCGAAACTACCGTAACCGACCCCCAGGGACACGCTGTTTTCCGTTCCCTGCCGGGTAATCACGTTGATCACGCCCCCCATGCCGGCCGAACCGTATTGAACTGCTCCGGGGCCACGCAGGACCTCGACCCGCTCAACATTTCTAGTTGAAATTTTAGCCAGGTTGCCGGTACCGGCCCGCCGGCCGTTTATCAAAACCAGTACGTGTCCCTTCAGGTCGTTGCCATGGGAATCGGTTTTAAATCCACGGATACCGACCGACGTATTGGCCCCCGGATACCGCTGAATATGGCCGATGCTCTTTTCGGCCAGCAGTTCTCCCAGATTTCGGGCTGGTGATTGCTTGATGTCTTCAGCGGTGATGATGGTGATGTTGGCGGTTACGTGTTTTTTCTTTTCTTCGATCCGGCTGGCCGTTACTACTACCTCGTCAAGAACCGGATCCTGCGCGGCCGTTGCCGGATTCGGCAAAACAACCCCTGATAGCAACATGCTGACAGCCAGAACGAAAGTCGACAAAGCTTCTCTCATGCTTTCCTCCTTTTTCCGGCCCGGAAACAAAAAATCCCGGACCAATTATTGAATAATCGATCCAGGATGTCCCGTCTTTATCTTGAATCCGGCAAGTGATCATGTCCCCTTATCCACGGAGAACATGTCTTTCCTGCAGGCAGGTTTTCTGACTCTCCCGCCCTGTCAGCAGCCTTCCCATTCCAATGAATTGAAACAGTGGCAGTCGTGGCCGACAGGGTTCCCTTTACGTGAATTTTACCAAGCGTAAAAGGCAGGATTACAGCGGCGGGCCCGTCCCTGATTATAAGGATTACGGAAATAAATAAATCCACAATCTTACTTGCCTTTTCGCCCGTATTCAGCGCCGATGTCAACGGCGAATATTCAAATATGCACCGTTGACATCGGCGTTGAATACGAACCAAAATTCGGCGCAATATATGTAGATTTATTTCTTTCCGTGATCCTAACAGGATTCCCTATTAATCGCCTCAGGCGAAACCTGCAAGATGAAAACAGGCTACCTGTTAAGAGTTGAAAAGTCAAGTATCGCGGAAAAAATTGATAAGACCCTAATCCGGACAAGTTAGAACAATTTGGAGATTGATGATTTGTGATTGACGATTGGTGGAATCGCTACGCTCTGCCATTTCTAATAAATTACCCGAATCCTTTCAATCATCAATCGTCAATCACAAACCATCAATACCTACACGTTAAACCGAAAATTGATAATATCACCATCTTGAACACGATAAGTCTTTCCCTCCAGTCGCACCGTCCCCTTTTTTCGGGCTTCCTTAGAGGACCCGGCTTCCTTTAAATCATTGTAAGCCAGGACTTCGGCGCGGATAAACCCCTTTTTCATATCCGAATGAATCGTGCCGGCCGCATCGACGGCCAGGGTATCTTTTTTGATGGTCCAGGCCTTAACCTCGTCTTCACCGACGGTGAAAAACGATATCAGACCCAGAATCGCATATGAATGCCGGATGACCCGATCGGCGGCCGTATTTTCGATCTGGTATTCCTCGAAAAACAACGCCGCTTCCTCTTTATCTATCTGGGAAAGCTCACGTTCGAGCTCTCCGCGGATACTTATGCAAGTTTCCCGGGCCATTTGCTCCGGCAGTTCCGGCAGTTCCGGATCATCGTCCGGGTTGTTTAAAAGCACCAGGACCGGTTTGGACGATAACAAAGCAAACCCTTTCAAAAGAGGAGATGAAGCCAGCTCCACCTTTTTCCGCAAAGGGGTCTCTCCCTCCAAAGCGTCTCGGCAGCGTGAAAGCAGATCATATTCCTCGGGATTCGGTTTTTTTCCCCTTTTTTGATCTTTCTCTAATCGTTCCAGGCGTTTTTCCACCACCAGGAGATCGGCCAGGATCATTTCTTCTTCCATGGCGCTGAAATCATTGCCCGGTGCAGGATCGTCCATTCCGTAAAGCGTGAAGTTGCGCAAAACGTGAATCAGCGCATCACAATTTCGTATCCGGGTCCAAGCCCCCGGTGTATCGGTCTCTTTTCGGCCGGTATCTTCATGTTTTGCAAAACCGGGCAGAAAGTACTCTACCTGGGCATAGGTGGTCTTATGGGGGTGGTACAATCGGCTTAGATAATCGACGCGTTTGTCCGGAACATGAATTGTACCCACATGATCTTCGTTTTTATCGCCCGGTGCAATGGCTATTCCGGTTAATGCTTCGAAAATAGCCGGCTTTCCGGCACCGGGCTGCCCGATAATACCAAGTCGCATAGCATTTTTTCCAATCTGACGTTCAAGACGATTGCTTGACGGCAAAAGTATTGATTTGGTTTTCGTTTCTGTCTGCAAGATTTACTGGATTCGATTTGAATTTACAAGACCTGCGCTTTTTGGAAAAA
>JAOZUU010000165.1 GCA_029938515.1 Desulfobacterales bacterium
CGTGTAACATGAATGGCTAAGTAAAAAGTTCCATATACGCCCCGCAGGAAGTGCCCTTGGGGTGCAAGGCGTAGTGTTTTTTCAGGGGTGAGGCTATACATGTAGTATGCCGAGCGTCTGAAAAAACACTGCAACGCCGTAGATGGGACTTTTCACGACGCCATCACTCATGGGATGAGGCGACTTTCAAAAGCGGCTGAAAAACCGGGCATTTCCGACAGAATACCATCTTTTCCTTCCAGGTTCGATGGACAATACCCTGACATAAGGTCCCGCAGATAAACCAGCACAGCTTGTACATTTTAAATTCCCGGGCCGGGCATTGGTCGCGACGGCTTCTGGGACAGCGGGTTATCTGCCAGCATGATTTTTGCTTCTTGGACATTTCCAGCCGCTGAAAAGCAAGATAAAACATCTGACGCTCCACATGGGCCGGTATCGTCCGCCAGCCCTGCTCGTAGCTGTGGATGGCCTTGATGGAGGTACCCAGCAATTGGGAAATCTCTTTTTGGGTTTTATTCAGTTTGCCGCGAATATTCGTAAATTCCCGAGGTTCCATGGTTTAGTGCTCGTAAAAGTGGTTTCTTTATTGCCTGCAATCCCTTGGTCAGGGCTCAGGATTGACCGTTCAGGGTTCAGGGTTGACCGTTCAGGGTTCAGGGTTCAGGGTTCAACGTTGAACCTTCCAACCTTGAACCTTCCAACCTTGAACCTTGAACCTTTGAACCACTTCACCTCGCCCTCAGGGCCTGATCCAGATCGAAAATAATATCGTCCTCGTGTTCAATCCCGATGGACAGCCGAATAAGATCGGGGGTCAAACCGCCGGCCCGTTGCTGGTCTTCACTTAACTGGGAATGGGAGGTGCTGGACGGATGCAGCGCCAGGCTCTTGGCATCTCCCACGTTGGCCAGATGGGAGAAAAGATTAAGACGTTCGATAAAGTTTTTAGCCGTTTCCATTCCACCTTGAATGCCGAACACCACCATCCCGCCAAATCCATTTTTCAGGTACCTGGCGGCCACCGGATGGGTCGGGTCGTCTTCAAGACCGGGATATCTCACCCAGGCCACCCGGGGATGTGTCTTTAAAAATCGGGCCACCGCCATGGCGTTCTCGCAATGGCGTGCCATTCTCAGGTGAAGCGTCTCCATCCCCTGCAAAAAGATCCAGGCGTTATCCGGCGAGATACAGGCCCCCAAATTCCGCAGGGGCACCAGCCGCATCCGCATGATATACGCGACTGGATTCAAGTCCCCAAGGTCGTGGGCATAGCGAATGTCGTGATAGCTCGGGTCCGGTTCATTGAACAATTTAAACTTCGGGTCCGTCCAGTCGAATTTTCCCGAATCGATCACGACCCCCCCGATGCCGGTGCCATGCCCGCCAATCCATTTCGTGACGGAATTCACCACAATATCGGCACCATACGCCATGGTGCGAAGAAGATACGGTGTCGTAAAGGTGGCGTCCACAATCAACGGCAGGTGATGTTTACGGGCAATGGCGGCTACGGCTTCGATATCGGTAAATTCCAGCACCGGGTTGCCGATGGTCTCGATAAATATTGCCCGGGTCTTATCCGTTACCGCTCGATCAAAATTCTCCGGATCCAGCGGATCCACGAATCGCGTCCGGATTCCGAATTGGGGTAAAATGCAATCGAACATCGTATAGGTGCCGCCGTAAAGATTGGCGGAGGATACGATTTCGTCGCCATGGCTGCAAATATTGATAATGGCATAGTAAACCGCAGACGTGCCGGAAGAAAGGGCCAGGGCCGCCGCACCGCCTTCCAGGGCCGCCATCCGTTGTTCCAGGACGTCCTGGGTGGGATTCATCAAACGGGTATAGATATTGCCCATCTCTTTTAAGGCAAACAGGTTAGCGGCATGGGCCGTATCCTTGAAAACATAGGAAGAGGTTCGATGAATCGGAACCCCCCGGGAAGTCGTCGCCGGATCGGGTGTCTGACCGGCGTGAATGCATTGGGTATCGAATTTTTGCTTATTATTCATTTTATGTTTTCCAGTTCATTTTTCATTGTCAAAAGTGAAATCGGACAAATTATTTGCGATTGGTGATTGAAGATTTATGATTGAAGGTATTCTACCAATATTATATAAAAATGACAGAGCGGAGCGATTCCACAAATCACAAATCACAAATCGCTAATCATCAATTCAGAAGTGCATCAATCTTGGCATTAATCTGCTCGTCCGTGCTATGCTTCAGCTCAATCGCCCTCGCGGGGCATTCAGCCACGCAAATGCCGCATCCCTGGCAAGCGGCGGGCGGAATTTCGGAAACCCCGTCCGCATTGATAAACGGTGCATCAAAGGGACATTCCCGCACACAGACCAGGCAGGCCGTGCATTTATCCGGATCCACCCGGGCGATCTCGGGCGAAGTCGTCATCTCCTCTTTGGCGAGAATTTTTACTGCCTGCTGACCGGCACTTTTGGCCATGGTGATGGTTTCATCAATAAATCTTGGGCTATGGGCCACTCCGGCTAGAAAAATTCCGGGAGAGTTAAAATCCACGGGTCTTAATTTGACATGGGCTTCCAGGAAAAATCCCTCTTTCGTGCGGGGCAGTTTGAGGATTTTTCCGATCTGTCCGGCCCCGTCAGCGGGACGGATCCCGGTACTGAGCACGATCAGGTCAGGCATTACGCGAAAATCCTGATGGGTGCTTCGATCCGTAAAATCAACATTTAACTCGCCGTTTCGGTTGACGATCTCGGGTTTGTCGTCCGGGATGTAGCGAAAGAAAAGGACCCCTTTTTTACGCGCTTTCAAGTAGTACAGCTCTTTAAATCCGAAGGTCCGCATGTCTCGATACAAAATGACGACCTGGGCCTCCGGGTTGATCTCCTTGAGCTTGATACTGTTTTTTACAGCCGCCGAACAGCAGACCCGACTGCAAAACGAAAAATCCTCGTTTCGGGAGCCGACACATTGAATCATCACGACCCGCTTGATTTCCCGGGCCCAGACCGGATCCTCCACCAGGCGCCGGGCAAAATCCACCTGGGTGACAACCCGTTCATCTTCTCGGTAGTGATACTCATCCGGTTCATAGGGTTGGCCGCCGGTGGCCACCACCATGGCACCGTAGCGGATCTCCACATCCGTCTCCGCGCCTTCAATCCTCCCCTCGAATGCCCCGGCCTGGCCACGGTGCGAGACCAGTTGGCTGTTCAGATAGACGCTGATATCCGGGTGCCGATGGACGCGCTCCCCCAGATGTCGAATCAGGCGGGCCGGCGAGTTGCCCTCGAGGGTAAAGGCCAGGTTACGGGCAAACCCGCCCAACTGGCGATCTTTCTCCACCAGATGCACATGAAATCCCTGATCGGCAATACTGAGCGCGGCGCTCATCCCGGCCACACCCCCGCCGATCACCACGCCTTCATTGACCACGGGATATGTGTTTTCACTTAAAGGTTCCAGCTGGACCGCCCGGGCCACCCCGGCGCGGACCATTTCCCTGGCTTTCCGGGTGGCCGTTTCCGGATCGCTTCTATGGATCCAGGAGGCTTGTTCGCGAATGCTGGCCAGCTCAAACAGATATGGATTTAATCCCGCCTGGCGCAGGGCTTCCTGAAAAAGCGGTTCATGGGTTTTCGGTGAGCAGGCCGCCACCACCACGCGATTGAGCTGTTCTTTCTTAATGATCTCCACCAATGTCTGCTGGGTTTCCGTGGAGCAGCTGAACATAAAATCATCAACGTGGACCACATGGGGCAGTGTTTTGGCTTCCGCCACGACCCGCTGGATATCCACCACGCCGGCAATATTGGTGCCGCAGTGGCAGATGAAGACACCCACCCGGGGAATATCATCGATGGGACGTTCCGCTGGAATCGTTTTCGCAACGACTTCCGTATTTCTGGCTGCGCTGATCAGCACGGACGCTTCGGCTGCCGCCGCCCCGGCCTGGATCACCGTTTCAGGAATATCCTTGGGCGCCTCGACACCGCCACAGACAAATATCCCCGGCTGGTTGGTCGCCACGGGTGAATCAAACTCCGTGGTTAAAAATCCGTATGGATTGGTCACGATCCCCAATGTCCCGGTCAGCGCCTTGAAACCATCCGATGGCTTAAAACCGGTGGACAATACCACCAGATCGTATTCTTCCTGTTTTTTCCGGTTTAAGCGGTGATCAAACGTCTCAATGATCAGATTGTCGTTTTCCGGGTTTAAATAAACCTGGGAAATCATGGATCGACGGTAACGGACGCCATGCTGGTAGCGGGCACGCTCCACATATTCGTCGAACCCTTTTCCATGCGCGCGAATGTCCATAAAGTAAATGGTTGTCTCGGTATCGGGTTCGTGATCTTTGGTCATGACCGCCTGTTTGGCCGCATGCATGCAGCATACCGAGGAGCAGAAAGGGCGGTTCCGGGCGGCATCCCGGGAAAGGACGCATTGGATCCAGGCGACTTTTTCAGGCACCTTGCCGTCGGAGGGCCGTTTTACATGTCCTTCGAAAGGACCCGTGGCCGATAAAATCCGTTCGTATTGCAGCGAAGAGACCACGTTTTCATACCGGCCGTACCCGTATTCTCCCTGCCGGACGTTCAAGGCCGGCTCAAATCCGGTTGAAATCACCACGGCCCCGGCGGATAGCGAAACGATTTCGGGCTGTTGATCGTAGTCCACCGCCTGCGTGGGGCATATCTTTTTGCACACCCCACATTTTTTCTTGGTTAAGTACAAACAATGCTCGGGATCGAGGGCGTATTTTTGCGGCACGGCCTGGGGAAACGGGAGATAAGCGGCCTTCCGAACCGACAGCTCCCCATTAAAGGCATCCGGCACTTTTTTGGGGCATTTTTCCGCGCATTGCCCGCAGGAGATGCATTTTTCCATGTCGATGTAACGGGGTTCTTTTTGGACCCGCGCCGTGAATCGACCCGGTTCGCCTTCAAGATCCAGCAAGTGGCTGTTGGTGAGAATTTCGATATTGGCGTTGCCGGCTACCTGGCTCAGTTTGGGAGAAAACATGCACGTAGAGCAATCATTGGTGGGAAAGGTTTTATCCAGTCGCGCCATGGTCCCGCCCAGTGTCGGCGATTTCTCCAAAAGGTAGACGTAATACCCCGTATCGGCCAGATCCAGCGCGCACTGGATCCCGCCGATACCGCCACCGATCACGATTACTTTTCCGCTAGTCATCGAGCAGCCCCTTTTGTCTTAGCAGTGGAACGGGATTGGCCACATGCATCCTAAACCAGTTTGGCGAGCCGTGACCTTCGAACGCCATGCGCAATAATTCCGTAAAATAAAACACCGGAACGATCTTTTCCCCCTTGCGATGCGGACCGGTACGATGCTGAATCACATCCACGTTCATCTGGCATAACGGGCATGCTACCGCGATGGCATCCGCACCCGAGCGGATTGCCTCCCGGTAAATCCGGCGGGTCAACGAGCTCTGAATATCCTTGCGGGCGATGCCGATACTCGCCCCGCAACATGTGGCTTTGTAAGACCAGTCAATGGCGTTGGCGCCAACCGCCGAAACCAGCTGATCCAGGGTTAGCGGATTTTCATAATCCGTATAACCGGCAATTCTCGGGGCCCGCACCATTTGACAACCATAGTAGCAAACGACGTTCAATCCCTTTAACGGCCGAATCACCCGGTCCTTGACCGCCTTGAGCATTTCGGGGGTGGCCAGAAACCGGGTCATGTCGTAAATCCCGATGTCTCCACTCACCGGCCAGGGAGCGTCGAAAAGCCCCTTCTGGATCATTTGCTGGGAGTGGCAAAGCCGGTTAAAGCACTGGGCACAGGGAGTTACCAGATCGAATCCGATCTTTTCAGCGGCGGCCAGGTTCCGGGCCGGCAGCGCCACCGACATCATCTCATCCAGGCTGTGAGCAGCCGTGGATCCGCAGCATGACCAGTCATCCAGCTCGACTAATTCGATCCCAAGATGTCTGAAGACCGCTTCAATCGATTGTCCGTAGTCATTGGCCATCCCCTCCAGAGAGCATCCGGGATAAAAAGACAGCTTCATTGGTTTGTCGCTCCTTTTCTTGCCTTATAAAGCGCCCTGATTTTGGCAATTCCCCTGGATCGCTTTGGCAGCACATGCAGACGCCCTTTTTTAAGCAGTTCCAATCCGATAAAAAATTCTTCCTTCATCAGCCCTGATTTTATCTTTTCCCGCAAAACACCCGGTTTCAAGGTATAGGCGTTCATCAGCCAAAATTCATTTACCCGGCCGAATCGTTCCAATTGTTCCATAAAGGTCCGGTGAAATATCGCCAAATACTTTTCCTTGGGTTCGATAACGGATTGGGCTGCCATGGTACGCAAATGGTTGATCGTTTCCGCTACGCCGACTTCATTGGGGCAATAGGTCGTACAGGTCTCGCACGACAGGCAGATCCAGATGGTGCCGGAACGGAGCAGCTCTTCGCGCCAGCCGAGTTGAACATACCGGATCACCTGGTGGGGTTTAATATCCATATAGTGACTGACCGGGCAACCATTGGTACACCGCTCGCATTGATAGCAGGCAGATAGATTCTCATTGGTTTCACCCTCAATCCGGCTTAAAAAATGATCTCCCCGATCACCGATTAACCTTCTTTTCGCCTTGAC
>JAOZUU010000166.1 GCA_029938515.1 Desulfobacterales bacterium
ACGATAGTTGGGATGCATCGGCTTTTTTGACAACGATAGTTGGGATGCATCGGCGGATTAAATGTGAAGTTATTTTTACAATAGCCTTAAGCGCCAACATATTGAGTTGATAAGGCTTTCAAAAAACACAGGCACCCTGCAGGAAATACCCTGATGAATAATGAAGATCATCTTTCCGCTCATTGGGACTTGATGCTGGCAACCGTCGAAGAGGTGGCGACCCATGACAATAGCTCCGTAAACCGGTTGCAGCAGGAATTTCTCGAGGAATTCGGTCACCTGCCCTCATCCGAACTGATTGATTATTTTGCTGATCTTTTAAAAACCGATGATGATAAGGCAAAACTGAAAAGGCGGGTCCAAAAAAAAGAAATAAATAAGAAAAAAAACCCGAATCCTGAAATCGAATATACCGATAAAATGGCCGCTAATAATCAGATCACGGTTTTAGCTTTTCGCGAATCGTTTAAAATTACCTTTGGCAACGAGCCTCCCATTGAACGGGTGGCTCGTTTCTTAAAACGCATCGCCTATCTTCGGCAGCCACCCTCACAAAAATTCGACAGCCCGGATAATGCGGCCCAGGTAAATTTTGTCAAGAACTTCATCTCTACTAAATCTCCGACGGTATTAAAATTCCGTCAAGGATTTAAGGAGCAATTTGGCAACCCACCGAATTCTAAGCTGATCACCTATTTCCTTAAAGAATTATCAAAGATTTGAATACGCCATGCTCCATCGAACGATCGATGTTTTCTCATCGATATCCAGCGGATTAACAACCGATTCGATAATCTCGGAGATTTCTTTCCTGGCCAGCGTTTCCGGCCCATGACCGAGAGTCTCAAAAGCATCACTGATCAATACCTCGGCGGCCGGTCCAACAAATTCCATCAGTCTTTTCGTCAACGCGCTTAAAAATTCCACTCTTTCTTCATCCGTTATTAAGCTGCCGGCGGGCAGCAATCGGGCCACACCGGCGGATCCAAGCCGGTATACACTGATCAGGACATCCAGTTCCGGAAATCCGGATTCCGTTACAATGCGGCTGATATTTCGTTTTCCATCCATCAATCGCATGACCTTGGAATCAACTGGAGAATACCTTTTATGCTTATGCGCCCGGCGCGGATCTCCTTTAAAAGCCGCATCATTTCCAGGAACAATGGAATTAATTTTTTGGATCATCTTGTGCGCTTTTTCAAAAATGGACAGAAATTTGCTCGTGTCCACGGCAATTAATTCTTCCTTTTTTTCTTTTTCATCCTGCAAAAACACCGTAGAAATACTCGCCCACTTGGCGCATGTTCTGACGGCCGCCTTACCACTTAATTCGCCGATGATGACGCCTTCAACAAGCCCTTCCACCAATACGACACGGGCCTTTCCGCCGTATTCGTGATGGATAATTAAAAT
This sequence comes from Desulfobacterales bacterium, assembly GCA_029938515.1. GTDB lineage: Bacteria > Desulfobacterota > Desulfobacteria > Desulfobacterales > QNYZ01 > QNYZ01. The sequence continues at coordinate 1,417 of JAOZUU010000166.1, forward strand.
ACCACTTTCGCCGTTATATATAAGGGGCTTAACTTTTTCGTACAACGAATCGTACATGCGATACTCCTGTCGAATAGGCGTTCAACATCGTTTCGAGATATCAGTTGTCCACGCCTCGTATAAATGGGTAAGATCCTTGAAATAATACCCAATTACTTTATACAGGCTCAGGTTGTCAACCATCATTTCATGGACAAAAAAGCCGATCAATGGTATAAAATAAAGCCGATCTTGATAACGACAAACTTTTAGCATTGATTAATCAGTTCCCGCGGAGAAAAAGCATTTTTTTTCAGCTGGATAAAAAGTACGTATTTGGACGTGCCGGTCACCGGCGTGCTGTACGAGCTGCGCGAACCCTTTTATGGGTCTTAAGCTTCGGATTTTTTTTAACGGCCTGCCGCCAGCCTCCCGAACCCGTAATCCTCGACAACATCCTTGCAGTCAAAGAGATCACTGTTATCACACGAAAAAATCCATGGTGCTACTATCTTTATCGCGATCAGCCCATGGGTTTTGAATACGATCTTGCCAAGGCCTTCGCCGATTATTTGGGAGTTCAGCTCAAGGTAAGGGTTGTGCATCGGTGGGACCGAATGATTCCCGATCTCCTGGACGGTAAGGGAGATTTCATCGCTGCCTGCATGGCCATTACCCCGGCCCGGCAAACCCGGGCGGCCTTTTCCCGAAGTTATCTCCCGATTCAGCAGCATATTATCGCTAACCGGCGCAATTTAAAGATTAAGGGTCCGGAAGATCTGGCCGGAAAAACCGTGCATGTGACCCGGGGCACGTCGTATCATGAACGGCTTGAAGCGCTTCAGGCAGCGGGTATCGAAATGGCTGTCGTCCTACATGAGTGCCTGGAGACAACAGAACTGATCCGGATGGTCGCCGAGGAAACCATTGACATCACCATGGCCGACAACCTGGTTGCCATGCTCGCCCATCGTTACTATCCCCAAATCGTCCTGGCCGGTCCCATCAATGATGAGGAGTTTCTGGGATGGGCCGTCAACCCAAAAGCGAATCAATTGCTGGAGCGGATCAACACATTCCTGTCAATTGTCCAAAAAAACGGGGAGTTTGACCGGATTTACAAGCGATACTTTACCGGCATCGATCAATTTGATTTTGTGGATCTGCGCGCATTCCACCAGGAAGTAAAAAAAACGCTGCCAGAATATCTTCCCTTTATCCAGCTATTTGCCGAGCGGGATGGTTTTGACTGGCGCCTGATTGCTGCTCAGATATACCAGGAATCCCGCTATGACCCCCTGGCCGTCAGCCATAAGGGCGCCCATGGGCTGATGCAGATCAACTTGAATACTGCCGAACACCTGGGTGTTATCGATGTTTACGATCCGTGCGAAAATATCGAGGCCGGTATCCGTCATCTAAAGGAACTATTTGATTTTTATAATAATGCCCTGGGAAAGAACCGATTGTTTATTGCCCTGGCCGCGTATAATGTGGGAATGGGGCACATCCTGGACGCCCGTAACATTGCAAGGCAGCAGCATCTGGATCCCGATAAATGGTCTTCACTTAAGAAAACGCTGCCGCTTTTAACCCGGCCGGAATATTATGAAAAAACAAAATACGGCTATTGTCGCGGCACGGAGCCAATCGATTATATCAATAAAATCAATATCTATTACGATATTTTAAAGTATCAGGGAGTTGCGGGAAAAACTGACTGAGAAACTTTTCTCTTCAGGTCATCCGCACGAACGGGTTCGTCCGCTTTTCCGTTCCAATGGTGGTCTCGGGACCATGGCCGGTGTAAACCTGTACGTCGTCTCCTAATGGAAAAAGCTTTTCGCGGATACTGGCCAACAGCGTCTCGTGGTCTCCTCCCGGAAAATCAGTTCGGCCGATGGAACCGGCAAACAGCGTATCGCCGACGAACAGACAGCCGTTGGTGTACAAGGATATTCCTCCGGGAGAATGGCCGGGCGTATGGATCACTTTCAGGGTGATATTTCCGAAGGAGATGGTATCGCCATCTGCCACCATCCGGTCCGGTACCGGTGAATCCTCCACCGACAGTCCCCAGCGGGCCGCACTGGCCGCAAGGTTGTTCAAAATGGGAATTTCCAGGGCGTGGATCACAAGCGGTGCACCGGTGGCGTCCCGCATTTTCTTGTTTCCCCCCGCATGATCAAAATGACAATGGGTATTGATAAGTTGCGCAACAGTCAACCCCTCATCGGCAAGTGCAAGCAGGATCTTATCCGTTTCATCCCCGGGATCGATCACCGCCGCTTTTTTGGTCTCCTCGCAACCCAGGATAAAGCAATTGGCCATGATCGGTCCCACAGGAAGCTTTTTAATGATCAAAATTTGTATCTCCTTTAATAATTGCCTAAACTGAACGGTTCCAGGTTCAGTGTTCCGGGTTCAAAGGTTATTACATATCGTGATGGCAAGGATTATACCGTGATATCATCAATTAAGTCATTTCATCCAATGGGTAAAACAGCATTACAGCTCCCATTCAGCCGGTATTCTTCTAAAATCAGTTGGTTAGGGCTCTTTAACCGGGAACCGTGAACGATGAACCGATTAACTTGGGAGCCGGTAGGGGCGACCCCGCCGCAGGCGGGATCACCCCTATATAAATCAGGCAAACCATATTCTAAGATTAATCTTCAGCGCATCTTTTTTGCGCCTGCTGAATAAGCGTTACCAGGCTGGCGGCTTTTGATGGGGGGCGCGTGTTGGCGATCCGGTTGACCGCTTCTTCCCCCAATTCCCGGGTCAATAAACCGACCACATCAAAGGATTCCCACCAGCAGTCTAAAATTTTCCAGCAGGGCTCCTTTTCGGCGGCATGATGACGGCAATATTCATATGAAACAACTCCCCCCAGCCGCGGGCAACGACGTTCCACTTCTTCATATCGATGGGGCATTTTCAATCCATCCAATCGATTTATCGGCAGGTTAACCGTTCCGGCTTTGGAAAATCGGCAAAGACGCTTTCACTTTCCTCAAGGGTTTTGTCATCCAGGCTATAATCCTCCAAATCACCGGAGAAATACTTGTCATAGGCCGCCAAGTCGAGTAGACCATGGCCGCTCCAATTAAATAAAATCACCTTCTCTTTGCCTTCTTCCTTGGCCTTGAGGGCTTCATCCACCACACACGCCAGGGCATGATTGGTTTCAGGGGCCGGGATGATCCCTTCCGACCGGGCCAGAAGCACGCCGGCTTTATAAGCGGCTAACTGGGTAACGGATTTGGGTTCAAGAATTCCTTCGTCAATCAGCTGACTGACCGTGGGGGCCATGCCGTGGTACCGCAGACCGCCGGCGTGCAGTGGCGGCGGCATGAATGCATGTCCCAGGCTGTGCATGGGAACCAGCGGCGTCGTTTTGGCCGTATCACCATGATCGTATACAAAGGGCGCCCGGGTCATGGTGGGGCAGGCGGTCGGCTCCACCGGATAAATAGCAATGTCCCTGCCGTTTATTTTATCGTGGACAAAGGGAAAGGCCAGCCCGGCAAAGTTACTGCCGCCACCGGCGCAGCCGATGATCACATCGGGGTATTCGTTGACTTTTTCCAGTTGTTTCTTGGCTTCCAGGCCGATGATCGTCTGGTGCATCATGACATGATTTAACACACTGCCCAGGGCGTACCGGGTTTTGCCACTGGTATCACTCACCGCGGCTTCGATGGCCTCGCTGATGGCAATGCCAAGACTACCCGGCGTGTCCGGGTCTTTTTCCAGGATATCACGACCGGCCTTGGTTTCCGTGCTAGGGCTGGCCACACATTTCCCCCCCCATGTCTGCATCATCGATTTGCGGTATGGTTTCTGATCGAAACTGATCCTGACCATGAATATTTTACATTCAAGACCGAACTGGGAACAGGCAAACGAAAGCGCGCTTCCCCACTGACCGGCGCCGGTCTCGGTGGTTAGTTTCTCGATACCAAAGATTTTATTATAATAGGCTTGGGGGACGGCGGTATTGGGTTTATGACTGCCTGGGGGACTAACGCATTCATTTTTAAAATAGATACGCGCGGGCGTGTCCAGGGCTTTTTCAAGGGCCGTGGCCCGAACCAGCGGGGCCGGCCTCCATATGCTGAGTACATCCAGTACCGGTTCAGGAATGTCGATCCACCTTTCCGTGCTGTACTCCTGTTCGACCAGATTCATGGGAAATATAGGCGCCCAGCCTTCTGCGGGTACTGGACCATCAGGTCCAAGGGGCGGGTTCATTTTAATATCAGCTAAAATATTGTACCAACGACGTGGCATTTCATCTGCTGTTAAAAGAATTTGCTTAGCTGTCATAATCTACTCCTCTTTTTGGGGTTTCATTGTCCTCGGTAACTATCCGTTTGCGCAATCCGGGAGCCAGACGGATTAATCTGCGCTTGGTCCTGGCCGGTTCAATCGTGCCTTCGCGACGGCTGTCTTTTACTACCGTTTCTTCGTCTGATCTGTTTAAATCCTCCCTTCTATCTTTGTCCGGGCCTGAATCAACCACCGGCGTAAAGGTGACTTGGCCCTGATTCCACGCCAGGTGAACGCTGTCTAAAATTCCGTTAATAAACGCGCCGGAGTCTTCGGTGCCGTACTTTTTTCCGATATCAATGGCTTCATTAATGGACACTTTAACCGGAATATCGTCCCTGGCCAATATTTCAAATACGGCAATTCGCAGTATATTTCGATCCACGCAGGACATCCGGCTGATTTTCCAGTGGCTGGAAAAACCCTCTATAATGGTATCCAGAACCGTCCGGTGCCGGAGAACGCCGTCTACCAATTCGGTGAAAAAGGCCTTCGATTCTTCGGGTGGCGAATAGAGTTTACGAAAAAGGGCCACTCTATTATCCGGATTTCCCCCTCTGATATCAACATAGTAAAGGGCCTGCATGGCAAGCTCTCTGGCCCGTCTTCGGAAACCCATTTTTTAGCCGCTAGTTAACCATTTTTTACAAGTTGCCGGGTCAGATTGGCCATTTCAATGCCGACCATGGCGGCGCTAAAGCCTTTGTTGCCCGCTTTGGCTCCGGCCCGCTCAATAGCCTGTTCGATGGTATCGGTGGTGATGATTCCGAAAATCACCGGTATCCCCGCCGACAAACCCACCTGTGCCACGCCCTTGCTGACTTCGGCGCTGACATAATCGAAATGGGGAGTGGCGCCGCGAATGACGGCCCCCAG
>JAOZUU010000167.1 GCA_029938515.1 Desulfobacterales bacterium
CATATTCGATATCGACACCCGCCGGTGTCATGGCCATCAGCGTGGCCAGGGCCGCATTGGGCATCAGGGTTTTGGTCCCCAGGATCTCGACGGTGCCCTGCATGGACCAAAAATTTTCCGGATGCCGGGGGGCCACCAGGAGTATTTTCTTGGGCCGGTCGCCGTTTCCATAACGCTTGACTTTACGAGAATTCATCGATCTAAATTCCTGTATGCTGGAAACAGGGTCAAACCTGATTCGTGAAAATCACTTGGATGCTTGGACTTCAGGGAAATTAGCCTCAGCCTATGCATCATGAAATGTGGCGTCAATTTCTCCTTCCGGCAAGGGGATAATAAAAACAGGTTTTCTCACTCGGCGTAGAACCTTTCGGGCCGCACTTCCCAAAAAGCTATGTCTTATGATTCCCTTCCCATGGGTTCCCATGACGATCACATCACAGTTTAACTCATCCGCCTTTTTAAGGATTTCCTCTGGTGGGTAGCCCTGACATACTTCTATGGATATAACTCTTTCTACGCGGTCAGGATCGTCCTTAAGTTCTCTGTCACAAAATATCTTTAGCCGCTTTCTGATTCGATCCATCGCTTCGGTTATTTTTTTTTCTGAAATCGCTTTCAATCGCTCCTCATCAAAGAAGGGCGCCATTTCTTCAACAACGTGTAAAATGATGATGTCGGCATCGTGTTTTTTTGCAGAGTTTATGGCATAACGAAACGCGTAAGCAGAATTTGGTGAAAGATCAGTCGTATACAGGATCCTTTTGATTTCAGGTATCATAGCATTTTACCCCTTTCTATATTTGATATTTCATAAATTGCCTTCATGCCTGCTGTTTTGCGGTGTCTGAGATTTACATGGGCATCAGGCCTTAGTAGCTTCTGATTTTGAAAATGGGTAAATAAAAAATTGCATATTTCGATTTTATTTTTTCGTAGGTTCCGTCTTTTCTGATTTCAAATAGCGCTTTTTTGCATTTTTCCACCATCACATCCGGTGTTTGTTTACTAAAGGCCATATAGAGATCCGCCGACATATCCTTTATATACATGGCCTTATCCAAATCATTGAAAGCACGGCCCTCTTGATGGGCAATGTTGTAGGCTACAAATTCACCTATGGGAAAAACGTCAATTTTGTGATCAAAAAGGTTCCGCATATTTTGTCTGTCATCCGGTACCAAGGTCAGCTGATCTTTAATTCCCTGTTTCATCAGCCACTGCGCCCGAAAATCATCCTGAACGGCACCTATTTTATATTTTTTGATATCATCAAACGTTTTTATTTTAATATCCGTCCGACTTTTCAGTTTATAGAAATACACCTCGGTTCGGGCGATAACATCTACCCATTTGAACAGGGGTTCCCTTTCCACATTCCGTCCGATGGAATAAATGAGCACATCGGGTTGAGTCTGCGCGATCTTGTAAGATTCAGCCCACGGATAGGAATGAATCGAATACTCCACATCAGCTCGTTTTAAAATTTCCTTGACAACATCGGTACAGAATCCGAGAACTTTGCCATCTTCCGAGTAATTATACGGTGGATATTCTTCGGTTACGACCTGGAGCGATTGTCCGAATACCGGCGTACCGACAAAAATACAAATGAGAAATAAAGTGACAGATCCCATAAACTTTTTTTTTGAAAACATCGTTACCTCCCCTATATCTTTGTTTATGATTGAGTGATCTAACTATTTTTTCAAGATAATATTTTTAGTTTTATTTCATAAAATCAGAATTAAAATAAACCCAGACCGTGTAAGAATACGATGGCTATGACCACCGGCGCCACAAACTTGGCCAGAAACATGAAAAGCGGCAAATAACCGGCTTTCAATTGACCCTCATTCGTAACTTCCGCTTCTGTTTTTTCACGACCGAGATACCAACCGACAAAGGCGACAATTAATAATCCGCCTAACGGAAGCATAACGTTCGAGGCGATAAAATCCAGCCAATCAAAGAACGTCCTGTCCATAAATTTCACTTTGGACCACACGCCCATGGATAACGAACAGGGAATTCCCATGATTGTGATAGCGGCCGCGGCCATAATGGTGGCAGCGCGCCTTGCAAGTTTAAGCTCTTCAACAAAGTAGGCCACCACAACTTCGAGAATGGATATGGATGACGTCAACGCCGCCACGGCGAGCAACAAGAAAAACAGGATACAAAAAAAGTATCCGCCGGGCATTTGCTGGAATACATTGGGCAAGGTGATGAAGACCAATCCCGGCCCTGCGCCCGGCTCGATGCCAAATGCGAATACGGCCGGAAAAATGGCGATGCCGGCCAATAGCGCTATTCCCGTATCGGCGATGGTAACCTGAACGGCGGTTGTGGCAAGATTCTCTTGCTTACTCATATAAGAACTGTAGGTGATCAAGGTGCCCATGCCCAAACTTAATGAAAAAAACGCGTGTCCCAAGGCGTTCAACATCCCTTCACCCGTCAACTTGGAAAAATCGGGCTTGAACAAGAAAGCTAAACCTTCGCTGGCCCCTGGCAGTGTGACCGCACGAATGTCCAGAATAATAATGATAACCAATAAAACAGGCATTAACAATTTCGAGGCTTTTTCAATACCCCCTTTAATGCCGGCCAAAACAATCCAACAGGTTAAACTCATAAATATAATTTGCCAGAATATGGGTTTGGCAAGCTGGCTGATGAATCCCCCGAACATTCCTTCCAGGTCAGCTGGATTTTTCCCTACAAACGAATTGGTAATCGCTTTAAACAGGTACTCCAGTGTCCATCCGGCCACGACGCCATAAAAGGCCAGAATCATAAAGGCCGCAACAAGCCCCATTAATCCGGGAACAAACCAGAGGGTGCCGGGCGCCAGCTTTTTGAATGAACCGATTGCGTTTTTTTGGGCTTTACGGCCGATAATAAATTCGGAAAGCACAATCGGCAAGCCGATCAAAACAATACATATCAGATAAACAAGGACGAAAGCGCCTCCTCCATAAACACCGGTAATATAGGGAAATTTCCATATATTACCGAGTCCTACGGCAGATCCGGCAACGGCTGCTATAATTCCTAACTTGCTAGTAAAAGAATCTCTTTGCACCACATCTTTGGTATCCATTTTTCCCCTCCTCTTTTATTCTGTGGATATCACAGCCAGCAGCTTTCGAATTACAGCAAGCAGTCTGATCAATTAGAGCGTCAATATAGTCTTCCAGATAAAGTTTTTGGACTACGTTATCGGTCGCCCCCCTTCGACGACGTACGATTTGTACGCCTTACTCAGGGGGGCTCCCTCTAGCCTTGCCAAAAACATTATCTGAAAGCCTATAGTTATATCGGACTAAAAAAATCAGTTCTTTATATCCTCTGATTGTTTTCAAAGAAAATCTCTGATGTGTTCACGTGATTTTAGCCTATCGCACAAATCGATGCCAATCCGTGCTGTTGAACCATTTATTATAAATCTTATCGAAGCGACCATCGGTTCTCATCTGAGCCAAAAAATCATTTAAAAATTTTATGAAATCCGGATCGTTTTTGCGTATCGCCCAGGCAATGGGTTCTTTGGTAAAGGGTTTATCCAGAAAAATCAGCTGATCCGACGGGTGCATGGCACTGAATACGGCATTAAACGGAAAGTCGTAGACAAAAGCATCCGCCGTGCCTTCGAGCACCCGCATGGCTCCATCGATTTCCGTATCGGTGGTTTCATAGGTGGCTTTGGAGATCAGGCGCTTCACTGCCTCCTCGCCGGTGGTGCCGGGTTTGGATACCACAATAAACTTGGAATCATTCAGGTCCTTGTAAGATTGAACCGTATCCTTATGCTTGGCATTGAGCAGAACGGTCTGCCCCACGGTCATGAAGGGATCGGCAAAATCAACTTGCGTCTTACGCGCCTCGGTGACGGACATCCCACCGAAAATGATGTCGAAACGGCCCAATTTCAGAGCGGGAATAATGCTGGGCCATATGGTGTCGATAAATACCGGTTTGACCCCCAATGCCTTGGCCATCTCAATTCCCATATCGATATCAAAACCGATCAGGCTGAGTTGACGGCCCTTGCGCCGAAATCCTCCGTGCCGGATTGCCTTCTGACGAATTCCGCTACGGTTGTCGATCATCTCAAAAGGCATATATCCCACTTCCAAGCCGATTCGCAGTTCACCGCGTTGTAAGATACCTTCCAGAGTCGAATCTTTTGACAATTCTACGTCTATGGCCAGCGCTGGTGCAACCCCTTGCCCCAGCCATAGCCCGGAGAGCATGAATGCAATTATCATATTATAGCAGATTGTCTTAAACATATCCGTTTCTCCCTTATCGTTTTGTCTCTGACGCTAGTAAGCGATGGCTTGTCATGCGCTTAAACGGAATCTTGTTCGGTCACCATATCAGGTGTTTCGACTTTCTCATCCAAGGGATCAATGGTAATATTGAACCAGCCGTAAAGCATGGAAACGATTGGCGTGAGCCAACAAAAGAAGTTCCACGGTAAATAGGCAATGGTGGGCACGCCCAGGGTGGCGGCCTGGTAGGCACCGCCCGAGTTCCACGGCACTAGATTGGCCGTCACCGTCGCACTGTCCTCGATGGCCCGTGACAGGTTCTTGGGGTGCAGACCTTTGTCGGCATAGGCTTGAGCATACATTTTGCCGGTCATCACGATGGACATGTACTGGTCGCACAGGATCAGGTTGGATCCGACGGCGGTCAGGATGGTGGCCGTAATCAAAGAGCCGGTGGTTTGGGCCTTTTTTAGTATGACGGCCACGACGACGCGCAGCTGGTTGGTTTTTTCCATAATTCCGCCGAACATCATAGCGCAGATTATCAAAGACACGGTATACATCATGGATTCTAAACCGCCTTTGGTCAACAGGTTGTCGACCACTTCAACACCGCTGTTGCTGACATAGCCGCCATAAGCCGCCGACAACAGGTTGCCGAAGTTGTTTCCCTGGAAGATTACCCCCAAAACACCGGCCGCTAAAATTCCGATGGCAATGCCCGGGACTGCCGGAATTTTTCGAAAAGCCAGAGCCATGATAATAACCGGAGGAAGTAGCAATACCGGGTTGATGCTGAATTGTGCGTCGAGACCTGCCAGGATTTGATTGATGCTTTCTAAGTTTGCTTTCCCGCCGCCGTAAAAAAAGCTCAGCGCACACTCGATCACCAGGGTAAGGCCATAACTGACCCCGGTCGTATAGGTCATGTGCTTTATATGTGTGTAAAGGTCGGTGCCCACCATGGCCGGTGCCATGTTGGTGGTGTCGGACAGCGGTGACATTTTATCTCCAAAATAGGCGCCTGAAAGCACGGCGCCGGCCACGACTGGCAGTGGAAAACCCAGCCCATCGCCGATACCGATCAAAGCGATGCCGATGGTTCCCGAGGTGCCCCAGGAGGAGCCGGTGGCCAGTGAGGTAATCGAACATATGATCAGAGTCGCCGGCAGGAATATTTTAGGATTTAATATTTGCAGGCCGTAATAGAGCAGTGTGGGGACCACGCCGCTTAAGATCCAGACGCCGATGAGAATGCCGATAATGAGTAAAATCACGATGGCCTGCAGCGCATTGGTGATGCCGTTTAGCATGCCGGTTTCAATATCTTTCCAACTGAAACCGGCCCGCATACCGATCAGCGCTGCCACGAACACGCCGAGCAGAATCGGAACCTGGGGGTCTGTCTCATAGCGCAGGATCGCCAGACTGATAAAAACAATCAATCCCAGGATCGATATCAATGCCTCCCAGAGATAAGGATCACGCTTTTCACGTTTTGTGGTCATGTTTTTCCTCCTCCATTTCTTGGGGTACGTGCAATATCATTCGCTTCAGGGTCGCTGAAGGAAATAATTTCACAAGATTGCGCCGGATTTTGGTTTGCCTACAAGGCATATCCGCCGGTGCATATCGGGATATGTGCCGGTGGATGTAACACCGTAGACGAGCCAAAAGACCAGTAAGATGTGGAATTATTTATTTCCGAGGCCCTCAGCTGCTTTTGATTAACACAACGGGGACAGTGGCCAGCTTGGATACTTTTTCGGCGACCGAGCCGAATATCACTTTTTGCAATGTGGATCCGGTACCCATGATGATGAGATCAATCCTCTCGGATTTTACATAATCCAAAATTTGCTTGTAATGAGTCCCCATGACTACGCTTGTATTCGCAATCCGAATATCCTTTAAATGCCGCTGTTTAAACGCTTCAATCTTTTTTTCTGTCTGCAGCAGTAACTGATTTTCAAAGTCACTGGCAATGCGTTTAAAGTCGGGTTTCGGGGGTTCGGGCACATAAGTGTCCACAAACCATTCAAAGCGACGCAGAACATGCAGCAGGTGGACCTGTGCATCGAGTTGTCTGGCCAGGGTCACCACATAAGGGGCCACCCTGGTGGAAAAATCAGTGAGTGCGATGGGGTAGAGAATATTCTTGAAATCTTCCATAAGCGCCTCCTTTGTGTCTGGGTGGATTCGTTTGACATGTTATCTATTACCTAAATCGAGCGATTCTTCACTCGCTCTGCACCAAATCTATTGAGCGCTAAGGCTCTCAAAAATACTCGACATATCCAATGGGTATGCC
>JAOZUU010000168.1:0-5194 GCA_029938515.1 Desulfobacterales bacterium
AGCCTTTTCCTACTTTGATACCAATTACGCTGCGACTCTTACGGTAATTCTGCTGGGTCTTCTCGCCGTGATGGCGCTCATGCAGTTCTACGTCCTGGATAAACGGGTTCATTATCGATGAAACCATCCGGCTCTCTCTCCCGCTATTTTCAAACCGTTCTCGAAACGGGCGCTGCATGGTTGCTGGCCATATTGTGGATTTCGCCACTGGTTTACGCCTTTTGGGCGGCTTTTCATCCCAGCGAATATGCGATCCATTTCGACTTTTTCGCACCCCTCACTCTGGAGCACTTTCGTGAAGCGCTTTCCCAGGCGCCTTTTCTGCGCTATGCCTTCAACACCTTCATTCTGGTCACAATGATTCTCATCGCCCAGCTGATCCTTTGCACCCTCGCCGCATATGCCTTTGCCCGATATCAATTTTATGGCAGCGAAATCGCCTTCGCCCTGGTGCTGGTCCAGTTGATGATTACTCCCGAAATTCTGATTGTAGAGAACTATGGGACTCTGGCCCATTTTGATCTTATCGATACGATTCTCGGAATTGGTCTGCCCTACATGGCCAGTGCATTTGGGATCTTTCTCTTGCGCCAGGCATTTAAGTCGACACCCAGGGAACTCGAGGATGCTGCACGCCTGGAAGGGTGTGGCGTTTTTGGCGTATTGTGGCGTGTCTATGTCCCGCTGGCACGCCCCACCTATCTAGCCTACGGTCTGGTCTCCATCAGCCACCACTGGAACAACTTCCTCTGGCCGCTGATTGTAACCAACTCGGTAAAAACGCGTCCCTTAACCGTTGGGTTAGGCATCTTCGGGGCCCCTGAATCAGGCGTTGACTGGTCTATTATTTCTGCGGCCACGCTGATGTCGGTCGCCCCACTGCTGATCGCTTTTCTTTTGTTCCAGCGCCAATTTGTCCAGTCGTTTATGCACGCAGGTATTAAATAATTTCAGAAGGCACTGACAAAATTTCCTCATTCCAGCACTAATGATATGCTTCAACCATGCGACGTAAAAGCAGCCCCCTGATTCCCTCTGCATCCAACCTGAGGAGATCCGGAACGTGTTTCAAAACGAGATTTGTATCTTTCCTGGCCTCATTCACCTTCCAAAGAGAAGCTCCTTACCTTAAATCATGTTGACACGCACAATTTCTTGCAATACGTTGCAAGCGAAACGTTATTAGCGAACCGTTTAAAACGTATATAAAAGGTGTTTCCATGGAAAATCCTTTTAAATATGGCGGCGTGGTGCGTGGCACATACTTTGCCGACCGAAGAAGCGAGATAGCTGAGCTAAAACATGAGATGAAAAACCTGAACCGGGTGTTTTTGGTATCTCCGCGTCGATTCGGGAAAACCTGTCTTCTTTTAAATCTGATTGATTCCCTTAAACGCAACGGCTTTGCTTGCGCCTACATAGACCTGAATGCTTTTCCTGACATCCGTAGCCTTGCCGCCGCTCTGACAAGCGGTACATCAAAAGCTCTGGAAACCAATAAAGACAAGCTTCTTAAGATATTTTCAGGGTTCCAAAGACTTCGCCCTAAAGTGTCCGTAGACCAGGATGGAACAATTAGTGCCGGGGTGGAGCTGGCCTTTGACGAAAGAGAGGCGCTTTCGGCCCTCCTGGAAGGAATGGGTCATGCTGAAACGCTGGCAGCAAAAAAGGGAAAAAAACTGGTAGTCATTATTGATGAATTTTCCGATCTTGAAAAATACAATGGCTATACAATGGAGAAAGCGCTGCGCTCGGAGATACAAAAACATAATCATATCGGCTATATCTTTTCCGGATCAGAGCAGTCAGTTATGCTATCGATGATTCGTGACCGAAAGCGTGCCTTTTACAAACTGGGTCGCATTATGGAACTTGGCCCAATTAAAAGAGAGGCATATACCAACTTTATATTAAATTGGCTTAAAAAAGGAGAATATAAGATAGGTGGAGAAGGATTTACCCGAATATTCGATATCGGCGATGATGTCCCCTATAATATTCAGCGGCTGTGCAATGTAATGTGGGATGCCGCTGCCGAATCACGTCAGATTGAGCCGTCCTTGATCGAGAAACTCCCGATAGTCATCGCACGACAGGATTCGCCGCATTACGAAATGCTATGGCATTCGACCTCTCAATCTCAAAAAGTCCTTCTGATCGCCCTAAGCAAAGACCAGACGGCAAAGCCGTTTTCAAAAGATTTTCAGCTAACGCATCGTATTGGGCCGTCATCATCCATCAAGGCGTCGCTTGATTCGCTTTTAAAAAAAGGGATTCTTTATAAAACACTAAAGGGCCGTTACTGCTTTACGGATCTATTTATGCCTTACTGGATTGACTATATCAAAAAACAAATCAGATGATCCTTGCGTAAAAATCATCGGGTCGACAAATTCGTTGAGTCTTTTGAAAAACACAGAGTGTTTTTTCTAAGGCACTAAAACCGCTTTACCGGCCCGGTCGCTACAAGATAGAGCAAGGCGGAGTCCTCATTCAGACTGAGGAGTTTTTGGGCTTCACCATCATAAAGCGCACCGATGCCGCAACATCCCAACCCCAGTGCGGTGGCGCCGAGATAGATCAGCTGGCCCAGCCGGCCGGCGTTCAGCATGGCGTAGCGGTAGCCCCGGGCACCGTAATGGCGGTCAATCTCCTTCAGATTGGCCATAAACAAAAAATGGGTCGCGGCATTGGTCAGCCATTTCTGATCCAGGCAAACCGATGCCATTGGTTCGAGCAAGTTGCCGGAGATGATCTGTCCCGCACGTCTTTTTTCAGGATCGAGAAGGTAAAATCCGGGCTCGAATCCATCGATATTCCCTGTGAGAAAACCGACAGTAAGACAGGCAAAAGGATCATCATCCCCATCTTGCCGGGCAGACCGGCACAAAAGATCGAGCAGGCGCATGAATTTCTTTTTCGCCAGCGATTGGTTGATGTAGTTCCTTTTAGAGCGGCGATGCAGGACCGCCTGGGCGTAAGATCGTTCTTCGCTATCCGCATCTGATTTTTCAATGGAGACCCAGGAGGTCGGTGTCACTCCAATGTCGTTAAACATCGTCACCTGGACCCGGTCAGACGCGGGTTCCTGGGTGCCTGCCCGGTAGATCTCTAAAATATCGTCATAAACCACTTCGCGACGCGATACCCGGCCGGCCGCGATTATTTCAGCAGGCAATGGATCGACGGCCATGATATCCTGAGAGACCGGTACCTGAGTAGCCGGTAAGGGCTTGCCCAAAACATTGACACAGACCAACCCCACTTCCCGCCGGCCGTCCAGGCCGATCAGCCGGCCCACCTTTTCGTCGCTAAAATCGTAGTGGCAGGTAAATGCCAGATCCACCGAAGCCAGGGCTAAAAAAAGGTTTTCCAATAGATGTCCGGTATCCAGAAGCACATATCTGAAGGCACGGGCCCTGTATTTCCAGGCGCTTCTAAAAAAAATCCCCGTCAGGAAAAACGATGCGGACAGATGGCGATTCTCAGATAAGGTTCTGCGAATTTCGTTCAGAAAGCTACCGGACCTTAAAGGAGTTAAGGCGAAATTATCAGCCCCGAAATGATAAATCCCCGGTTCCAGGTTTTTGGCATCGAATATACCCACGTACATTTCCGCCGGGTAAAGGGCGCCGGCCGAGGCCACCGACCGATAATAAAAATCCTTGCCGGCTTGTCGGCTTTTAGCGGTAATTCCTCCGGTAAGATACAAAAGTTGCGAGATCTGATCCCTATTAAGCGTTTTGAGATCAGGCCGGTTGACGGGCTGTGACGTCAGGTCCCAGAGGGAATTTTCGGGAAATCGGGAGACGGTCATAAGAGGAATCGCCTGAATCCCGGCGTATTTTTTAAACGGGTTCGGTTGATTTTCCCAGTCTAAAAAATGCCCATCCATGCGATCGCGATCATAACTGGTTTTCCAATGATATTCGGCGCCGGTTGTAATGATCGGTTTAGCATCCATATTATCTTCCATGCACAGAGATGAGGCCGGATTTCTGTTTGTGGATTTTATTCTTTCCGTGTTCCTAAAAATTGCAGACCGGACAGATAAGCCTCAAACCCCTTTTCCGGGATCTGCCGCCAGGGTCGGATGGGGATAAAATGAAGGCTCGAATGGACATCCGGCGTGAATACTTTTCCTGATCTGATTTGCGGATTGGGAAGGCGATATTTAAAATCACCGGTTAGGTCGAGGATAAGATCGATCTCATCGGTTTCATCCAGCAGCTCAATCAAAAGATGATTTGCGACGGTCGCATACCCCTTTAGCTGACGGATTCCCCGCCGGCCATAGTAGATATCGATAACGGTATCGGCCAGTATCACGGCACGGGTATCATCCGGTGTTACCAAGACGGCCCGTTCGGCCAGATACCGGCCCTCATCAAAAACAATCCATTCATTTGACAGGTCTTTCATTCTCCTGAATCCTATCCATCAATCGTCAGCGTTTCGCCGGGTTCGGGTAAAAAAGCATGAATATTTTCAAGGGAATCGAGTTGCCGGCGAACCGTTTCAGCATGATTTTTACGGACATCGCGATTCATATGAACCAGGGCCAGATGTCTGGTGCCGGTTTTCCGGGCAAAGGTGATACACCCATCCACCGATCCATGCGCCTCAATAATCGGCTCCACTCCGAAAGCTTCATGGACGACAAGATCGCATCCCCTGGCCAGCGCCACGGCTTCGTCGGAGGGCCGGCCGTCACCGCTGTAATACAAGCTGCCTGTCTTTCCATCGAGTCGCAGGGCCAGGCAGGGTTTTGAATGCCGGTTGGGGGCAAACGACCAGTGCAGGTCAAACAAATCAAGATCCCGACCCGGATGGACTTCGACAAAATCAACCTTGAAGGCAACTTTGGCGTAAAACCCCGGATAGGCCAGTTCCATGGCACCGAGGACTTTTTCTTCCACCCCCGACTGGCCGATGATGGCCAATGGTCGGGTGCGTTCTTCTTCCCAGAAGCGCAGCAAAAGCAGCGGCAATCCGAAGAAATGATCGCCGTGAAAATGGGATATCCATACCGCATCAAGCCCCATCGGTTCAGGTGATGTCTGCCAGAACGTATGGGCGGCGGTAAAGCCGCAGTCCAGAAGGATCTGCCGCTGATTTATCTGGTCATCGGTGAGAACCAGCAACGATGTGTTGGGCAAATTTTCATCGAAGGCCTCGCCCACGCCCGTGAAGA
>JAOZUU010000168.1:5294-6566 GCA_029938515.1 Desulfobacterales bacterium
CGGACGCTTTTGGTGCATCTGTTTTTCAATTCTGGCCCAGGCATCCCGCAGGGTGACCGTGCGGTTGATTACCGGTTGGGCGGCCGTGGAATCTTTGCTGTCTATGACAAAATATCCCAGCCGTTCAAACTGAAACCGCTGGTCTAATCCGATATCAGCCACAGACGGTTCCAGCTTGCAATTGGAAAGAATCTCCAGTGACCCGGGATTTAAATGGGCGATAAAATCATCATCGGGGTCGCCCGCCGGATCCGGGATGGAAAACAATCGATCGTACAGACGAACTTCGGCGTCGATCGCGTGCGCCGCCGATACCCAGTGTAAAGTCGCCTTGACCTTGCGACCATCCGGCGCCCCGCCACCCCTTGTTTCCGGATCGTAGGTGCAGTGAAGTTCGATGATCTCTCCACTATTTTTATCTCTTATGACATCGGTGCAGGTAATAAAATAAGCATAGCGCAGGCGCACTTCCCGGCCCGGTGCCAGGCGAAAAAATTTTCTGGGAGGATCTTCTAAAAAATCATCCTGTTCAATATAAATGATCCTGGAAAACGGCACCTGCCGGGTGCCCATGCCCGGATCTTCCGGGTTGTTGATGGCCTCGAGCATCTCCTCCTTGTCTTCAGGATAATTCACGATAACGACTTTCAATGGCTTCAATACACCCATCCGCCGGGGGGCTGTTCGATTTAAATCCTCCCGGATACTGTTTTCCAGCAGGCTCGCGGCCACCATGCTGTCCCGCCGGGCCACTCCGATCCGATGACAAAAATGCCGAATGGCCGCCGGTGTATATCCCCGTCGCCTGAAACCCGAAAGGGTCGGCAGGCGGGGGTCGTCCCAGCCGTTGACATGTCCCTCGGTCACCAGCTGGATTAATTTGCGTTTGCTCAATACAGTATAGCTTAGATTCATTCGGGCGAATTCATACTGATGAGGTCGGGCCGGTACGTCCAGGCTATCCAGCACCCAGTCGTACAGTTCCCGGTTATTTTCAAACTCCAGGGTACAGATGGAGTGGGTAATCCCCTCGATGGCGTCGGACAGGCAGTGGGCGAAATCATACATGGGATAAATGCACCATGTATCCCCGGTGCGATGATGACGGACCTTGCGGATCCGGTAAAGAGTCGGATCGCGCATAATAATATTGGGCGCGGCCATGTCAATTCTGGCACGCAGGACACAGGTGCCTTCTTCTATCTCGCCGGCGCGCATGCGGCGGAACAAATCCAGGTTTTCATCAACGGTCCGATCACGGTACGGGCTGTT
>JAOZUU010000169.1 GCA_029938515.1 Desulfobacterales bacterium
CCCGGCACCCTGTTTTTCATGTAGCGGGCCATACCGGCCGATTTCATGGGCGTCATACCGGCAAGAATGGAGACCTTTTCATGTAGGCCGCGCTCAACGACCATTTTCATCCATTCCTCAAATTTGTCCAGATTGTAAATGCACTGGGTCTGGATGAACTCCGCCCCGGCGGCAATTTTTTTTGCCAGACGCGGCACGCGTATTTCAAAGGGGTCGGCGAAGGGATTGGCAGCCGCGCCCACGAACATCTGCGGGGGGCGCTTGATATCGTCTCCGCCCAGAAACTTGCCTTCATCCCGCATGCGCCGAACTGTTTGAGCCAGTTGCATGGAATCGATATCATGAACATTCTGGCCCTGGGAACAATCTCCAAAGCTCTGGTGATCTCCGGACAGGCAGAGAATATTGTAAATATCAAAGGATGCCGCACCCAGAATATCGCTTTGCAGGGCGATTCGGTTTCGATCCCGGGTCACCATCTGGAGGACTGGGTCCAAACCCATCAGTTTAAGCCGGATGCAGGCGGCCAGACTGCACATACGGGTAACCGAGGTCTGGTTATCGGTGATATTGACGGCATCCACATAATCCCTGATCAGCTCGGCTTTCTTGACAATCACTTCCGGGTCGCTGCCGCGAGGTGGACCGCATTCCGATGTGACGGCCAGATGTCCGGCGGCCAGAATTTTTTCAAGTCTGCTCGGTGTATTGGTTTTCATTGCTGCAAATCCTCCCTGACGACCTTTCGGGGGCCGCCGGCTCTGTCGGTAGACCAGTCTTTAATGGGACTAATCTCTTCGTAATTATCCATTTGGCCCAATACCTTGAGTTGCTCGACGATCAATTGCCAGATACAATCGGTCTCTTTGCCCACTTCACATTTTCCCTGGGTTGATCCGCCGCAAGGGCCATTAAATAATCGTTTGGCACAGCGAGAAACCGGGCATAACCCCCCGGTCCGCGCCAGCATGCATTGCCCGCATCCCTGACACCTTTCCGTCCACACGCCCCGTTCTTCAGTCGCACCCATAAAGCAGGTATTCACGCCGGGATAAATCGGTAGCTCAAAATATTTTTCGGCCATGAATTGAACACCGACGCCGCAGGCAAGGGAAACCACGGCATCATATTGGTCGATCTCGTCGCGAATTTCCTCTAAATACTCATGGTCACATTGTCTTTGCAGGGTGTTTTCATCGATCTTGACTTCCCGGCCCTGTTTGAGAAAGTTCATTCTCAGTGCCGAGGCCAGAACGCCCACCTCTTTTTTTCCACCTGCCTCGCATACCGTTACACACTCGTTGCAGCCGAGAATGAGGATGTTTTTTTTGTCTTTTATTTCGCCAATTATTTCCTCAATCGGCTTCCTGTCAGCAACAATCATCAGGTCTGACCTCCTTTTATTGCACTGAAAAGCTTGCAAAATTATGGTTTGATAGTGGGCCCTTTAACCTTTCAGCCTTGAGCTTTCAGCTTTCAGCTTTCCACTTTCCACTTTCAGCCTTGAGCTTTATCATGCAGCCTTTCGCTTTGCATGTTTAACGGGGTTGGGTCCCAGTTTTCGAATTCTCTCATCCATTTCGACGGCATATTCGGCAAACCGCGGCCCCTCACTGGAGGAAAGGTTGTACATCTGCGCCCTTTCCCCTTCGATGCCGACGGTATTTAAAATTTTTTGCGCCTGTTCAACCCTTTTCCGTGCCCGAAAGTTGCCATTGTTGAAATGACAGTCGCCCTCAAGACACCCCACCACATAGACACCATCGGCACCCTTTTCAAAAGCACGAAGAATATGCAGCAGGTCGACTTTACCCGTGCATGGTACCCGAATGATCTTGATGCTGGTGGGATACTGCAATCGCATGGAACCTGCCAGGTCCGCAGCTGTATACCCTCAGAAATTACAGCAGAATGCGATGATGGTTGGCTCGAAATCCTTTACCATCTTTCCTCCTTAGTTTACCGTCTCGAAATTTATGCAACCTGTCATGGTAGGGGCAAAAAAATTTCACCCCTACGATAAATCCACCATTTCACCACCAAAAAGCCGGGTTCATTTCCAAAATCAGGCAGCCACTTCAAGCAGTGCCTCGAGCTTGCACATGATCTGATCATCTTCGTACCAGTTTAATTCAATCGCCTTGGCCGGGCATTCGGCCGCACAGATGCCGCACCCGTGGCACAGGGCCGCATCAATTTCACTGACACCTTCTTCATTTATTTTCGGCACATTGAAGGGGCAGGAGCGGACACAGATGAGACAGGAGGCACATCGCTCAGATTCCACCGAGGCCGTCACCGCCGACAGCGTCAGGTGGGGCTGGGAGAGAAGCGTGGTGGCCCTTGATGCTGCCGCGTAGGCCTGCGCAATGGATTCGGAAAGCAGTTTGGGGCTGTGCGCGGTTCCGCAAAGGAAAATACCTTCCGTGGCCATATCCACCGGTCTCAGTTTTACATGAGCCTCCATGAAATATCCCTCAGCGGTCCGGGCCAGTTTGACAATTGAAGATAGTTCTTCAGTATCTTCTGAAACCATACCGGCACTCAGCACCACGAGGTCGGCAATCACCCTTAAAGATTGCCCCAGAACATGGTCAGTAAAGGTCACGGCTACACCGTTGTTCACGGCTTCGGTCACTGGGGGATCGTCGGGATCATACCGAAAAAACAGCACTCCCTGCTTTCGGGCTTCTGTGTAATAATCTTCCAGCAAGCCGTAAGTCCGGATATCCCGATACAAAATAAAAATTCGTGTATCCGGATTCATCTTCTTGATATGCAGGGCATTTTTTATAGCATTCTGACAGCAGATTCTCGAGCAATTGGGATTTTCCTCATTTCTCGATCCTACACACTGGATCATCACCACCTGTTCCAGATTACCGGCGCCCTTTTCTTTCAGTTGATGAGAAAGCTCAAGTTGCGTCACCACCCGATCATTCTCACCGTACAGATACTCTGTGGGCGTATACTCGACCGCTCCGGTGGCAAGGATCACCACGCCATGATCGATTTTTCTTTCATACATGCCGGGCCCCACAAGTACTTCTGTTGTGAAATTTCCTTTGAAGCCTGAAAAACCGACGATCAATGACTGGGTGAGCACCTGAATTTTTTTATGGGCGGTAACTTCCTCTACGATGTTCTGCAAATATTCTCCCACATCGGCTCCCTCGATAGTCGCCGTCAATCGATTGGCCATACCCCCCAGGTGCTCCTCTTTTTCAATGAGAACGGTTTCAAAACCCTGGTCCGCCAGTCTCAGGGCCGCATTCATTCCGGCCACTCCGCCCCCAATAACCAGTGCTCTCTGGTTGACCGGGATCATTTTCTCCTGTAGCGGGTGAAGAACTGCCGCCCTGGCCGCTGCCATGCGTACCAGGGATTTGGCCTTTTCCGTGGCTTCTTTCGGCTCATCGGCATGGACCCAGGAGCCCTGGTTCCTGATATTGGCCATTTCAAACAGATACTTGTTCAGCCCACAGGCCTCCAGGTTGTCCATGAAAATGCCTTCATGGGTTTTGGGAGTACAGGCGGCTACAACCACCCGGTTGAGACGGTGTTCCTTAATAATTTCCTTCATCTGTTGCTGGGAATCTTCCGAGCAGGTAAACAGGTTCTGTCCGGAATAAACAACATTTGGGAGTGTTTTGGCATAGTCTTCTACCGCCGTGACATCCACAACCCCGGAGATATTAATGCCGCAGTTGCATACGAACACACCGGTTCTCGGTTCCTGTTCGGTCACGTCGATCTCGTCGGGCAGGTCCACGCTTCGGGTGAGGGTATGTCGTTCGTTACTCAACGCCTTTCCGGCCAGGCATGCGGCGGCGCTGGCTTCAGTAATGGAGGTGGGAATATCCTTGGGTTCCTGAAACACACCGCAGGCGTAAACACCAGGGCGGGAAGTTTCCACGGGTTTCAAAGGATCGGTGACGGCAAAGTTGTAGTCATCGGTTTCGATTTCGAGCCGCTTGGCCAGATCAGCCACCGAATCCGGAACCTGAAGCCCTACGGAAAGCACCACCATATCGAAGATCTCTTCCTGGAGCTCACCGGAGGAATCCGAATATCGAATGCGAAGATTTTTGTCCTCTCTAATTTCGTCAATGGTATGAATGCGGGCTTTGACGAACCGAACCCCTGCCCTGTCTTTGGCCCGTGTGTAGTACTTTTCGTAATCCTTGCCAAAAGTGCGAATATCCATGTTGAAGATGACGCAATCCAGATCGCCCGCGGCGTGTTCCTTGGCAATCATGGCGTCCTTGACGGCATACATACAGCAGACCGAGCTGCAATAGCCGTTGCCGCACCTGTTGGTATCCCGGGAGCCGATACACTGGAGCCAGGCGATTTTTTTCGGTTCTTTTTCATCGGACGGTCGAACCATGTGCCCCATGGTGGGTCCCGATGCACTGAGAATCCTTTCAAATTCCAGGCTGGTCAGCACATTGGGATTGCTCTGGTAGTGATAAAAGGGTTCCAGGCCCGACGGGTCGAAAGGTTCGCTACCGGGACATAGAACGACGGAACCGATTTTTACTTTTTTCTCCACCTCTTGCTGGTCGTGCAAAACAGCTTCGGCCAGACAAGCATCGACGCACTGGTAGCATTCGGAACAGACACCGCATTCCAGACATCGGTTGGCTTCCTGCAGGGAGTCATTTTCATCAAATCCGAGCTGGACTTCATTGAAATTGCCGATTCGCGTTTCAGGCGCCAGGCATTTCATGATCGTTTTAGGAATCCGGTTCCTCCCTTCCGTGGAGATATCCTTCACGCCGGACCAGTCGGACCGACGACCTTCGTACAGATCTTCATTGCGGATAAACCGGTCAATGGAAATGGCCGCTTCTTTCCCGGCGGCGACGGCTTCCACCACGGTGGCCGGCCCGATGACGGCATCTCCACCGGCGAATATATCCGGATCTTCGGACTGAAATGTCACCCGATCTACTTCCATCGTCCCCCAGTCGCTTAGGGTGCAGGCGCATTCATCGGTTAGGCAGGCCCAGTCTGATTCCTGACCGATGGCTGGAATCACTGCATCTACTGCAATGGTAAATTCGGAATCGGCTACGGGGACCGGACGTCTTCGGCCACTTTTGTCCGGCTCTCCCAGTTCCATTCGAACGCATTCCACCGCGGTGACTTTCCCGTTTTCCGAAATAATACGTACCGGATTGGTAAGTGTCATGATCTCGATCCCTTCTTCCCGGCACTCCTCGATCTCCTCTTCACTGGCCGGCATCTCGGCCTCGCTCCGGCGGTAGAGAATAAAGGGTTGGGATGATCCCGTTCTAAGGGCGGTACGCACCGAATCCATGGCGACGTTGCCGCCACCGATGACAGCCACCCGATCTCCCAGGGAGATACGATTGCCAAGATTCACTTCCCGCAGAAATTCAACCCCCGGATAAACTCCTTCAAAATCTTCTCCTTCGATCCCGAGGACCTTGCATTCATGCGAGCCGATGCCCATGAAAAAAGCCTTGAAACCCTCGTTCCTGAGCTGGGCGATGGTGATATCTTTCCCGATTTCCACACCGGTTTTGAATTTGACGCCCAGATCCTTGATTACCTGAATTTCCGCTTCGATAATTTCCCGGGGCAACCGGTATGACGGTATGCCCACGGTGAGCATGCCGCCCAGGACCGGCAATTTTTCAAATACGGTCACCTGATATCCTTCAATCGCCAGGAAATAGGCGCAGGTCAACCCGGCCGGCCCAGCGCCGATGATGGCGATTTGTTCATCTCTTTGTTTCTTTGTATCGGGGATATAAGGATGTCCGCTCGAAAAATCCCGATCACTCAAAAAACGATGCAAATGCATGATGGCAAGGGGTTGGTCCACATCGGTACGGCTGCATTCCCCTTCACAGGGATGATGGCACACCCGACCGCATACACCGGGAAACGGGTGATCCTTTTTAAAAAGCGCCAGGGCTTCTTCGTATTTTCTCTGGCCGATCAGGGCGATATACCCTTGTACACTCACGTGGGCGGGACAGGTAGCTCGACAGGGAGCGGTCCCCTTTTTTTCAATGGCAAAGGCACCGGGAATCGACTGGGCGTATTGTTTGTAGATCGCCTTTCGATCCGAGAGGCCTTCGTTGTAGTCGTCACTGATCGATATGGGGCAAACTTTAATGCATTCGCCGCAACTGGTACATTTGTCAAGATCCACAAAGCGCGGTTTCTGCCGGATGCTGGCCGTGAAATGGCCGGGTTCACCCTCAAGATCCAGCAGTTCAGTGTTTGTTAAAAGTTCGATATTCAGATGCCGGCCGACCTCGACCAGTTTTGGTGAAATAATTCACATGGCACAATCGTTGGTGGGAAAGGTCTTGTCCAACTGGGACATCAAGCCGCCGATGGCCGATGACTTTTCAACCAGATAAACATAATATCCGGAGTTGGCAATATCCAGAGCGGATTGCATTCCGGCGATCCCGCCGCCCACTACCATAACTGAACCGAAAATTTCTTTTTTGCCTTCTTCAGCAGGCATATTGTTCCTCCAAATTGTTTTTCTTCATTGTATTTTATT
>JAOZUU010000170.1 GCA_029938515.1 Desulfobacterales bacterium
ATTTTCGATGATCGCATGGGAAACAAAAAGCCCCAGACCGGTCCCCTTGCCCGGCTCCTTGGTCGTAAAAAACGGATCAAAGACCTTGGGCAAATCCACTTTGCTGATCCCGGAGCCATTGTCCCGGATCCGCACCCGCACCCATTGGGCGGACTTTTTATCATGATCCGGATCAGATGATTCGGTTATAATCGTGATCCGTCTTTTTTCACCGGATAAATTCCCAATGGCATCCACCGCATTGAGCAAACAATTGAGAAATACCTGGCGTAGCTGATCCGGATCGGCAAAGACCGTATCCTTTTTTGCCTTAAATTGCTCAATAATGTCTACCCTTTCTTTTTCCGACTGGATGTTGAACATTTCAACGGACTCGGTCAGGAGTTGATGGACCGATACATTGTCCGGCGTCTGGCGGCCCGAACGCGAAAAATCGAGCAGCCTCCGAATCAGCCCGCCAATCCGTTCCAGCTCCTTTTCGGCGCGATCCAGATAATCTTTCTTTTCCGTATCCGGCACATCCGCCTGTCCGATGAGGCCCAGATATCCCTGGATAATACCCACAGGATTGCCGATTTCGTGGGCCAGTCCTGCGGCCAGCCGGCCGACGGAAGCCAGTTTTTCCGTGCGGACCATCTCCTGCTGGGTATCCTGCAATTGCTGATTGGCCGCTTGCAGGGATCGAACCGTGGTTTTCAGTTTATCCTTGTCCGCTTCGATCCGCTCGATCATCTGATTGAGCGACATTGACAGCCGGCGAAATTCATTGTCTTCTTTAACGGTCAAAAAATTGAGGCCCTCATCCTCGGTATATGTTTCCGATAGTTGCGCCAGCCGTTCGATGGGACGAATCACCACTTTCACCATGCGTGCCAGCCCCACGATCGTCAAAATCAATAAATTGATCAGGATGTAGAGAAAAACCGCTTTTTGGTTTGACACCAACTGCTTTGCCAGCGGTTTCATCGGCATGGCCATGGCAATTGCAAACGGATCGGAGTATTCAGTATCAAAGGGCATGGCCATGAAGATATACCGGTTGGTGATGGAAACAAAATGGGCTCCCGGGGTTTCCCTGGTCGTTTGCACCTTGCCGGTGGAAACCGCCCGTCGCGCCAGGTCGCTCAATTTGACCTGATATTTGCAATGACCGGGTGACAGGAATGGTTGGGTTCCAGACGATTGTATCAAGACACATTCCGCGCCGGTAAGTGATATCAACCGGCGAATGGCCTGTTTACTGTCACTCCTGTCTCGACTGATATGTTCGGCGGAAACCGCTGCCGCCACCTTAAACCGATCGATTTCCGAACGGATCATATCCCGCTGCCAGAATATCGTCAGCACGATGTTGATCAGAACCATGCCGACCCCCAAAAGCAGAGCGAAGGTGGTGCCTATTTTAAACTTTAATCCTTGCAAAATGCCGCCGTTAATATATTTTTCGCGCTAAGGCGGTGATCAACGTAATAAAAATCTCCAGTTATTTCAAGTAAAAACCGTTTTAGCCAGCCCGGCAACAGCCGTTTTTTGCCGATGGTATGAATATGTAAAAGAATTAACCACAGACCCACGCAGACTGACGCAGACGTGGCTTTCCATTCGTATCCACCTGTTTTTTTCACAAAATAGTCCGCGTCAGTCTGCGTGGGTCTGCGGTTAATAATAGGGGTCAAGTGGCATATTTGACATTGCACGGGGGTATGAAACGAAACAATTGCCATTTATCGCTATTGCTGTATAGAATAAAGTTTACAAACGACTCTATAATCGGAACATATAATGAAACTTTTCTGGATCATCCTGGTCATTCTGTACACGCTTTCCCCGGTGGATCTTTTACCGGAAGCACTCCTCGGCGCATGGGGATGGCTGGATGACCTGATAATTTTATTCGTGTTGTGGAATTATCTCCGCGGCGGCGACAACCCGATGGGCATGTTTAAATATGGTCGATCACAAAAACCCGGACAAAGCGCCGATCAGAGCGGCGGTTTCGATCAGGGAAAAACAACTGCAGACCGGAAAGACAACCAGTACCCCCGGGACCCCTACACCGTCCTCGGTGTGTCCCGGGACAGCAGCCCGGAAAAGATTAAAATCGCTTATCGGGACCTGGTCGCCAAGTATCACCCGGATAAGGTCCAGCACCTGGGCGAGGAATTTCGCGAACTGGCCGAAGCCCGGTTCAAGGAGATCCAGGAAGCCTATCAGCAAATCAGCGAGAAAAAATCATAACCGATTGAAAAGGCTTTTGGTTAACTTCGGACACCACTCCGGAATTGAGCACGAGCGATTCGTCAACCAGCCCCTTTCGCGTGTTTCGTCGTTTCAAAGGCCTTAAGAACCATTTTGTTATTTGCCCATGAATGGAATCTGGCATCAACCGTCTTCTCTTCGCCGAAGAGATTCATCACGCGGACACCGCCGGCGACTACCTGCATCCGGTCCACCGCCTCCATGATCAGTTTCTCCTCACCTTCATTCATCAGATAGACACGTTGTTCGCACATTGTATTCGTCCTTATATTTTAGTCCCTGTTTAATCCAACTTCATCATGTTTGAGCAGGATTTTGGTTCCGGCTTCCCCGGATTGGGTTTAAATCCAAGTTTCTCCAATTCACTCTGAACCAGGACAATACAGTATCCTAATTGGTGATTTCATTAATTCGTATAATATAACCTGAATTGCAAAAGAAATATACCGATTTTTTGCGCCGATGCATTCTGCCACGCCGTGTTGCGGAAGATCGAAAAACGCTTGCATATGAATATATTGTACGTTATAATGTACAAAAAACAAGCTCATATGAGGTACAATATGCAAAGACTAAAAATCGACCAAGATATTAAACCCTTGTCAGAGGTAAGAACTGGTATCGCAACATTCATAAAACAGGTCCACGATACCAAAAGGCCTGTGATAATAACCCAACATGGTAAAAGTGTTGCGGTTCTTTTGGACGCTCGTGAATATGAAGCCATGCAGGAGAATATTGAGCTTTTAACTGATATTCAAATGTCTTTGAATCAGCTGGAAAAGGGAGCAGGAATAAGCCATAAGGATGCAAAAGAAAAAGTGTTAAAGCGAGTCCTTAAATGAAAATTATCTGGTCCCCAATAGCTGTCGACAGGGCCTCGGAAATCGCTGATTATATTGCCATGGACAAACGATCTGCCGCGGGAAAATGGATTGATACCGTGTTCTCAAAAGTTGAGCAACTTGGATCCTCTCCTGAAATCGGTCGGGTTGTACCTGAAATCAATAACACCCAATTCAGAGAAATCATTTACGGCAATTATCGTATTATTTATCGTATCGAAAAAAAACAAATATCGATTCTTACGATTCGCCATGGTAAACAAATCTTACCTATAGATGAAATTCTGGCTTAATCGTTGTGGCCCTAAGGTCCCCGGAAAGAAATAAATCCACAAGATTGCGCCGGATTCTGGTTCGTCTACAAGGCACATCCGCCGGTGCATATCAGGATATGTGCCGGTGGATGTAACGCCGTAGGCGGAACAGAAGACCAGTCCCGCCTATGCGGGATGGATTTATTTTTTTCCGGGGGCCGTTAGGATTACCTCGGGGAAAATGACTTGTCTGATTGAGTCAGGACAGATAATCAAAATATATGGATTCAGACCATTTAGCCACCACCCCCATCAAGTTGAGCGAAAAAGTCCGCTGGTGGGTGATCAGCGCGGCCCTTCTGGCTCTTTTCATCGGGGCCATGGATTCGTTGATCATGTCGGCGGCCATGCCGACCATTATTGCGGACCTGGGCGGTCTGGATATTTATAGCTGGGTGTATACCGCCTATTTTCTGGCCCGCGCCATTGCCTTGCCGATATTCGGCAAACTAGCCGATCTTTTCAAAATCAAGATCCTGTTCATCACTTGCATCGGCGCCTTTATGATCTCTTCCGTTGTGGCCGGTATATCCCCCAATATGACGGTGCTGATCGTGGCCCGTGTTTTCCAGGGGATCGCCGCCGGTGGTAATTTCGCGCTGGTGTATGTTGTCCTCACGGATATGGCGCCGCCGGGGAAACGCGCCAAAACTCTTTCGCTGGCCAGTTTCATCTGGGGGATCGCTTCGGTCCTGGGACCGACCATCGGCGGGATCATCGCCAACTATTTTTCCTGGCGCTGGGTCTTTTTCATCAATATTCCGGTCTGTCTCTTTTCGATGACATTACTGGCCATCTACCTGGTTGAGATCCGGCCCAAAAAGGACCGGGTCCATCTCGATCTGGCCGGCGTGGCCACCCTTTCATTCACCATCGTGGGGTTATTGACCCTGCTGACGCTGGGGGGTCGTGACTTTGACTGGCTGTCGCCTGTGTCGATCAGTCTCGTAGCCATCACACTGGTATCCGGGTTCGGGTTTTATTTTTCTGAAAAACGGGCCAGGGAACCGATTCTGGCGCTGAAATTTTTCACCATTCGAGGATTCAGCATCGGCAACCTTTCCGTATTTTTAAGCAGTTTTGCCATCTTTTCCCTCTTTGCCTACGCGCCCCTTTTTATTCAAGGCGCCCTTGGCAAATCGCCCGTACAAGTCGGCATGGCCATGCTCTCCCTCAGCCTGGGATGGTCGATCGGCTCCTTATTAATCGGCCAGATCTTTTATCGTCTGGAAATGAAAACTGTGTCTATTATCGGGGGAATTTTTCTTGTTATCGGTTCCGGATTGACTTTATTGTTCAATTATCAGACTTCCATGACAACCTGCTTCTGGGTATTTCAACTGGTGGGAATCGGGATGGGATTTGTCGCGATTTCCACCCTGCTGGTGGTGCAAAGCGCCCTTGCTGAATCCGATCTGGGGGTCGCCACATCTTCCAATCAATTCGCCCGGTCATTGGGAGGAACAATCGGGATCGGCGTATCAGGGGGATTCGTTACGGCCAAAATCCAGACGTCGATGGATGCACTAAGCCGATCTGGCGTTATCGATGCGCTACCCACAAATCTCCTTCTTCAGCTTCGCGAAAACTTCGAGCGTCTGTTTCAACCCGGATTTCAATCTCAACTGCTGCCGGAAATAAAAATGGTGGTTCAAAAATCGGTAGGTGAGAGTATGAGCGTGGTCTTCTGGATCGTTTTAGCGGCTTCATTGCTTTGCTTTGTTTCCTGCTTGTTTTTGCCGGGTGAAAAACGGATGAAAACCTGATTCCGGTTTTTATAGGAAAATCCATAATTGATAAACCAAATAAAGAGAAACGGAGCAATATCAACCATGGCAAAGTGTAAACGAAAGCTCACTGCGGCTGAAAAGGCGGCAAAAAAGCGGCGACAGAAGGAATACATGACCATCTTTATTAACGGAAAACAGAAGCGAGTTAAGCGGCCGCCAACCATTGATGGTATGGATGTGGATGAGTTCATCCGGAGGAATGCAGATCCCATCTGGTTACACCAAAATGAGATGTGGGAGTATATGACTGATGACGAGGAATCATGATCTCTCAATAAGACAGAGGAAGAACGATGAAAATACTTCAATTCGATAACGGTGATCATATGCCCATTCTTGGGTTGGGAACCTGGAAGTCCAGACCTGACGAAACGTACAGAGCGGTCAAAGAAGCCGTGCGTCTCGGCTATCGACACATTGATTGCGCGTACATCTATGGAAATGAAGCCGAGGTCGGTCAGGCTCTGTACGAGTCTTTTAAAGATGACATTGTCACCCGGGATCAGATGTGGATCACCTCAAAGCTATGGAATAATTCCCACGCACCAGAGGATGTACAGCCGGCCATGGAGAAAACACTCGCGGACCTGCAACTGGACTATCTCGACCTCTATCTTATACACTGGCCGGTCGTGATAAAAAAAGGCATGCTCTATGCCGAGTCTGCAAACGACATGATCTCTTTAGACGACCGACCGATCTCCAAGACTTGGGAGGCAATGGAATCATTAGTGGATAAAAAGTTGTGCCGGCATATCGGTGTCAGCAATTTCAGTGTCCTCAAGCTGAAGGCACTTCTCGATGTCGCGAGGCTTAAACCCGAGATAAACCAGATAGAACTGCAACCATACCTGCAGAAGCCGGATATGCTCGATTTCTGCAACAAGAACGGAGTTCACCTTACCGCCTACGCGCCTTTGGGATCTGGAGATCGCCCTGCGGGCCTGAAGGCGCCGAACGAACCTGTTCTTCTGGAAGATCAAACAATCACGACGATCGCCAAGCGGCGTAAAGTCACGCAGGCCCAGGTGCTAATCAGTTGGGCGATCAATCGGGGAACCGCTGTCATTCCAAAATCGGTTAACCCGGCGCGGTTGAAGCAGAATCTGGCCGCGGCCGAGGTATCGCTCACTCAAGATGATATGCGGGAAATTGCGGGGATCGATCGGAATCGTCGCTATATCAGCGGTGCATTCTGGACGATCGAGGGGAGCCCGTACACACTGGCGAACCTCTGGGATGAGTGACGGTTGATGGCGTCGTAAAAAG